>JAZLIU010000216.1:0-7269 GCA_045617565.1 Oscillospiraceae bacterium | reverse complement strand
CGCGGACATCAAGGCGGTGGACGCGTTCTGCACCGCGCTTCTGCGCGAGAACTGCCACCTGCTCGCTCTCGATGAGAACGGTCACGCGTTGCGCCCCGACTTCCGCGTGCTCGATGAGACCGACGCGGAGCTTTTGAAGCTGCGCACCTTAAACCGCGTGCTTGACAAATTTTACGATGGCCTCACCGACGGAGACGGCGGCACGCAGCTTGCCGACACCCTCGGCGCGGGACGCGACGACAGCGCGCTTGCCGAGCTGGTGCTGGAGCTTCACACGAAACTGCAGGCACAGCCCTACGCCGACAGATGGCTCATGCAGCAGCGCACGGCGTGGGCGCACATTCCCGCGCAGATCGAGGACACACCCTACGGCGCGATTTTGCTCGCCGCCGTGCGCCGCAAGGCGCTGCACTGGGCACATTTGCTCTCATCCGCCGCGCAGGAGATGACCGCGAACGACGCGCTGAATAATAAGTACGCTCCCGCGTTCCTCGACGTTGCCGGACAGCTCGAAGCGCTCGCCGCCCAACCGTCGTGGGACGGCGCACGCGGCGTGACGGTCGCGTTCCCAAGCCTCAAGCCAGTCAAGGACGCGGACGGCGGCGCGATGAAAACGCGCATGAAGAGCCTGTGGGACAACTGCAAGGCTTCCGTAAAAACGCTTGCGGCGTATTTCGACGCGACAAGCGAGGAAGCGGCGGACGATCTGCGCGCTGTTGCGCCCGCGATGCTTGCGCTGCTCGACCTCACGGCGGCATTTGACCGCGCGTACAGCAACGAAAAACGCCGCCGCAACGCCGCCGACTTCTCCGACCAGGAGCACGAGGCGATCCGGCTGCTGCTGGATGAAAACGGGCAGCCGAGCGAGCTTGCGCGCACCGTCTCGCAGCGTTACCGCGAGATCATGGTGGACGAGTATCAGGACACGAACGAGGTGCAAAACCGCATCTTTGACGCGATCTCGCGCCACGGGAAAAACCTCTTCACCGTCGGCGACGTGAAGCAGAGCATCTACCGCTTCCGTCTCGCCGACCCGGGCATTTTCCTTGCGCACTACAACGACTATCCCGACGCGGAGAATGCGCCGGAGGGGGAGAACGCGAAACTCCTGCTCTCGAAAAACTTCCGCTCCCGCAAAGAGGTGCTGGACGCAGCGAACTTCGTCTTTGAAAACGTCATGAGCGAGGAGCTCGGCGAGCTCGACTACGGCGAAGCGGAAAAACTGCGCGTCGGCGCGTCCTACGGCGAGGGTGACGGTTATGCGCCGGAATTCCACCTGCTCGACCTGCCTACGCAGACGGGCGAGCAGCGCGTGAGCCCCGCCCGTGCCGAGGCGGATTTTGTCGCGGACTACATCAAAGAAATGCTCGCGGACGGCTTCCCTGTGCTGGACGAGGCGACCAAACTGCCGCGCAGCGTGCGCGAGGACGACATCGTGATCCTCATGCGCTCGCCGCGCGTGCGGCTGTTCGAGTACCGCCGCGCGCTGGAGGCGCGGGGACTGCGCTGCTGCTGTGAGGCGGACAGCGACTTTTACGAAACCATGGAGATCGCGGTGATCCTCTCGCTTCTGCAGATCATCGACAATCCGCGTCAGGACGTGCCGCTCATCTCCGTGCTGCGCTCGCCCTTGTTCGGCTTCACGCCCGACCGCCTTGCTGTCATTCGCGCCAAAGAGAAGCACGGTGATTTTTACGATGCGCTGCTCGCCGACGACGGCGAGGACACCGCGGCATTTCTTGCAACACTCCGCGCCCTGCGCGAAGCGTCGGCGCACTTGAGCGTCCACGAGCTTTTGTTCGAGGTCTATCGCCGCTGCCGCGCGCTCGCCGTATTCGGCGCGATGCCCGGCGGTGCGGAGCGCAAGGAAAACCTGCTCTCGCTTTTTGAACTGACCGAGAGCTTCGAACAGAGCGGCCACACGGGACTGTTCTCATTCGTGACGCATCTGCGCGAGCTGCTGCAAAGCGGCGACGCGCCCGCGCCGGAGGTCGCGCACAGCGCGTCGGGCGTTCGCATCATGTCCATCCACAAGTCGAAAGGGCTCGAATTCCCCGTCGTCATTCTCGCCGACCTTGCCAAGCGGTTCAACAATATGGACTTTAGTACCAGCGTCCTCGTTCATCCGCAGCTCGGCCTCGGCCCCGAGCGCGTGGACACCGCGCGGCGCATCCGCTATCCGACAGTCGCCCGCCTCGCGCTCGAGCAGACGCTCAAGCGCGAAGCCAAGGCGGAGGAGCTGCGTATCCTCTACGTCGCCATGACGCGCGCAAAGGAAAAGCTCGTCATGGTGCACACGCAATCGAACGCCGCCAAGCGCGTCGCTGACCTGTTGGCGGTCGCGTCGAGTCCCGCGCTGCCGGAGGCGGTGGACGAGGGCAAGTGCCTCGGCGACTGGCTGCTGCTGCCGCTCGTGTGCCGCACGGAGGCGGAGGAGCTGCGTGCGCTCGCGGGGCAGGAGGGCGAGATCTTCACCGTCAGCGGCGGCACGCCATGGAGGGTAGCGGTGCACAACGCGCTCGACTGCGTCGGCAGAGTGCAGACTGCGTCCGGTGACGACGCGCCCGAAGCTGCCGCCGAGCTGCCGCTCGACCGCGCGGCGCTTGCGTACCGCTATCCCTACGAGCGCGAAACGCGGCTTCCTGCGAAGCTGACGGCGACGCAGCTCAAGGGGCGGCTGCTCGACGCGGAGATCAGCGAGAATACGGTGCTGCCGCCGCGTCTGCGCAGTCTCACAAAGCCGAAGTTCCTCGCGCCGGAAACGGCACTCTCCGGTGCGGACCGCGGCACGGCGATCCATCTGGCGATGCAGTATCTCGACTTTGCCGCGCAGACCGAGGAAGAAGTCAAGGCGCAGGTGGAGGAAATGTTCACGCGGCGCTTGCTCACACGTGAACAGGCGGACGCGGTGGATACGAAAGCCATTACGGCGTTCCTCCAAAGCGACATCGCCGAGCGCATCCGCACAAGCGCACACGTCGAGCGGGAGTACCGCTTCTCGCTGCTGCGTCCGGTGTCCGATTACGTCGAGACAGCGGGGGACGACCGCCTGCTTTTGCAGGGCGTGGTGGACTGCTTCTTTGATGAGGACGGCGGCCTCGTTGTGCTGGACTTCAAGACCGATCGCATCACCCGCGCGCAGACTCGTGAGCGCGCCGAGCGGTACCGCGCGCAGCTCGAAGCTTACGCCTCGGCGCTCGAGCGGATCATGGAAAAACCGGTGCGGGAAAAGGTGCTGTATTTCTTTACCACGGGCGAGTTTGTGAAATTGTGAGACGCCCGGTTCGACAATAGGAATATACAGATAGACTAAATTTTCGGGGGACAGGCCGATGGATCGAATCATCGTATATATACATGGGCAGGGCGGGACTTCAGAAGAAGCGGAGCACTATCGGACACTTTTCAAGGATTGCGATGTGATCGGTTTTGACTATACCGCACAGTCGCCATGGGAAGCGAAAGATGAATTTCCAAAGTTTTTCGACGCTATCTGCACCCCACACAAAACGGTAACGGTGATTGGAACCAGCATCGGAGCGTTCTTCGCCATGAGCGCTCTGTCGGATCGGCAGATCGAAAAAGCGTATTTTATCTCGCCCGTTGTGAATATGGAAAAGCTAATCAAAGATATGATGACATGGGCAAATGTGAGCGAGGATGAACTGCGTGAAAAGGGTGTGATCGAAACGTCCTTTGGTCAAAAGCTATCCTGGGAATACCTTTCCTATGTCAGGGAACATCCGATTGATTGGAATGTTCCGACACATATTCTGTACGGCAGCAAAGACAACCTCACTTCGCTTGCAACGATTTCCGAGTTTGCCGGAAAAACGGGTGCAACGCTTACCGTTATGGACGATGGCGAGCATTGGTTCCATACGGAGCGGCAGATGAGGTTTTTGGATCGCTGGATGGAATCTGTTGGGTGAATACCGTCCTTCAAGAGCGAGGCTAAAATATACTTTGCTCTTACCATTAGAAAGTCGGATAGGAATTTGTGAAAAAAGCACTTGCAATCCGCAAAAAAGTGTGGTATCCTAACAAGGCTTTTGTGAAAAGGCGAAATTTCGGATCAGAAAGAGGTGAACACGAGCAATGAAGGAAGGAATCCATCCCAATTATCAGCAGACTACTATTACTTGCGCCTGCGGTAATGTGATTGAGACAGGTTCTACCAAGGAAAACATCAAGGTAGAAGTGTGCTCTAAGTGTCACCCCTTCTTCACGGGCAAGCAGAAGCTGGTCGATACCGGCGGCCGCGTCGCCAAGTTCAACAAGAAGTTCGGTCTTCAGTAATGACACGACGAAAACCCGCTCATTTGAGCGGGTTTTCTTTATGCTTTTTTGATTTCCTTCTTGCATCAATTACAGTATACTGTATAATGAGAAGGTATAAAAGGAGAACAGGAAACGTGATGCTACAGGAACTTAAAACGATAAAGATCAAAAACCTATTGATGCTCACGCTCGCGGGCGCGGTCAACGCATTTGGCGTGACGGTGTTTTTAGCGCCCGTCAATCTGTACGACAGCGGGATCTCCGGCACGTCGATGCTGCTTGCGCGGCTCACGCCAACGGGGTGGACACTCTCAATATTCCTGCTCCTTTTGAACGTGCCGCTGTTTCTCTTCGGCTATAAAAAGCAGGGCGCGCGCTTCACGTTTTACGCGATCTATGCCGTGGCGATGTATTCGCTCTTCGCCTATCTCATCACCGACGTGTCCCCGCTCGATGTGGCGCTGTCCTCGCCGTTTGCGGGCACGGATCTTTTGCTGTGCGCGATCTTCGGCGGACTGATCTCCGGCGCGGGCAGCGGCTTTGCGATCCGCTCCGGCGGCGCGATGGACGGCATCGAGGTCATGGCGGTCATCTTCGCCAAGCGCCTCGGCATCACGGTCGGCACGTTCGTGATGGCGTACAACGTGGTGCTCTATCTCATCTGCGGTGCGCTGCTGGGAAGCTGGATTTTGCCGCTTTACTCCATCGTCGCCTACATGGCGGCGCTCAAGACCGTGGACTTCATCGTCGAGGGCTTTGACCGCGCCAAGTGCGCGATGATCGTCACCGTGAAGCCCAACGAGATCTGCGACGAACTGTCCGCCGTGTTTGAAACGGGCATGACGCGCGTACAGGCGACGGGCGGCTATTCCCGCAGCCAGCGGACGATCGTCTACTTTGTCGTCAACCGCTTTCAGGTCACGAAGCTGCGCGACATCGTCCACGAGATCGACCCCGCCGCGTACATCACGATCAGCGAGGTCGCCGACGTATTTAAGGCGAACCAGAGCGAACAGTAAGAGGTATTTATGGAAGAGTTACAGAAGAACGACACCCCGCGCGACCGGGCGATATTGGTCGGCTTGAGTTCGCCGCGGCTCGACAAAAAGGAAAACGCCGACGAGGAGAGCCTTGAAGAACTCGAAGCCCTCGTGGAGACCGCGGGCGGCGTGAGCGTGGGCGTGGTGCTGCAAACGCTCCCATCTCCCAACCCGCGCACGTTCATCGGCGAGGGCAAGGTCGCCGAAATCCGTGAGCTGGTGAGCGGACAGGAAGCCACGATGGTCATTTTCGACAATGACCTCTCCCCGTCCCAGATGCGCGTGCTGACGGAAGAATTCGGCGTGCAGGTACTTGACCGCAGCGGCCTCATTCTCGTCATTTTCGCCCAGCGTGCCCGCACGAAAGAGGGCAGGCTGCAAGTCGAGCTGGCGCAGTATCAGTATTTGCTGCCGCGCCTTGTCGGTATGTGGACGCATTTGGAGCGTCAGGCGGGCACGTCGGGCAAGGGGCCGATCGGCTCCAAAGGCCCGGGCGAAACGCAGCTCGAAACTGACCGCCGCCACATCCACCGCAAGATCGACAAGCTCAAGGAGGACTTGGAGGAGGTGCGCCGCGTCCGCGCGACGCAGCGCGATCGGCGGCAAAAGAACGAGATCCCCGTCGTTGCCATCGTGGGCTACACGAACGCGGGCAAATCCACGCTGTTGAACGCGCTCACCGGCTCCGACATTCCCGCCAACAACCGCCTGTTCGACACGCTCGACACCACCACGCGGCTTCTCACCGTGTCCGACACGCTCGACGTTGTCATCTCCGACACGGTCGGATTTATCCGCAAGCTCCCGCACCAGTTGGTCGAGGCGTTCAAGGCGACGCTTGAGGAACTGGAATACGCCGATCTGCTGCTCCACGTCATCGACGTGTCGAACCCCGAGTGGCTCGAACAGGCGCAGATCGTGGACGAGCTGATCGAAGAGCTCGGCGCGCAGCAGATCCCGTGCCTGCGTGTATACAACAAGTCCGACCTCTACTTCGGCGATATCCGCCCGCGCGGGGAAAACTGCGTGAACATCAGCGCCAAGACGGGTGAGGGCTTGCCCGACCTCATGGCGAAGATCGACGCGCTGCTCGACAAGGGCACGCGCCGCGTGACGCTGCACCTTCCCTACGACAAAGGGGGGCTTCTCGATATGCTCTACCGCGAGGCGAAGGTCGAGCGCGTGGAGTACGGCGAGACCATCGACGTGGTCGCCGTGTGCGTGCCGCGCATTCTGGGACAGGTCAAAGACTATATCGAGGGCTACACCGAGGAAAAAGAGGACTGGGAGGATTGAGCGATGGAGAGCTACTTCGTCCCCTTTGCCGACGCCGAGAGCGAGTTTGAGGAGAAGCGCTCGCGCTTCATTTCGCACCTCTATCGCGTGGAGACCGAGGAAGAGGCGCGCGGTCGTATCGACGCGATGAAAAAGAAATATTACGACGCGCGCCACAACTGCTGGTGCTATGTGCTCCACGACGGCACCGTCCGCTACGGCGACGACGGCGAGCCGCAGGGCACGGCGGGTCAGCCGATGCTGAATGTCTTGCAGCGCGAGGGTGTGGAGAACGCCGTGTGCATCGTCACGCGCTACTTCGGCGGAATCCTGCTCGGCGCGGGCGGACTGACGCGTGCGTACGCGAAGGCGGCGAAGGATGCACTTGACGCGGCGGGCAAGGCGCGGATGCAGCCGTTTGCCGTGCTGAAAATCGACTGTCCCTATCCGCTGCACGAGCGCGTACTGCGACTCGTGGATGCGCACGGCGGCAGTGTGGAGCGTACGGATTTCGGCGAGAGCGTGGTGCTGACCGTCCTGTTGCCGCAGGAAAACGCGGACACATTTGCCGCGGCGCTGACGGAGCTTTCCAGCGGTACGCTGACGGCGGAAACCGTCGAACTGCGGTTCCTGCCCGGGCAGAGAGAATGAAATAAACAGGGAATGACCGTAA
>JAZLIU010000215.1:0-3148 GCA_045617565.1 Oscillospiraceae bacterium | reverse complement strand
CACGGAGCGCAGCGCGTCGGGAAACACGTCCTCGCGCTCAAAGTTCTCAATGATGCGGCAGAGGAACAGATGCGAGTGCCGCGTGGGGACAAGCTGCTGCGTGCACAGCAGCAGCGGCGTGATGTCGGGGTACGCCTCGCGGAACAGCCGCGCCGTACCGTAGGCGTTTTCGTCGCTGCCTAAGATGATGGGCAGAAAATTGTGATTGCTCTTTCGCATGGGTCATTTTTCCTCCCTTTCATCGTAGTGCGCCAGATATTTGAGCGTCATCTCCACGTCGGAGGGATAGCTGACGTATTCGCTGCCGCGCTTCATGCGCGTCTCCTCACCCTTGCCGGTGAGCAGGATCACGCGCGCGCCGGTGTCCTCTAAGATGGCGCGGCGGATACACTCGTCGCGATCCTCTTCAATGAGATGCGGACAGGCAACGTACTGCGCGACCTCGGCGGCGATCTGCGCGAACGGCTCCGAGCCGCTGTCCTCCTCGGTGATATAGACAAAGTCGCAATTCTGACCGCTCAGCTCGCCGAGATCTTTACGCCGCTGCAGCGCGTGGTTGCCCGGGCAGCCGAAGATCGAGAGTATCTTTTTGCCGGGGTACTCGATCTTCGTCGAGCGGTAGAGTGCGGCAAAGCTCATGCGGTTGTGCGCGTAATCGACGATGACCGTAACCTTTTTGTCACGGCTCTCGTAGACCTGCATCCGCCCGCCCGCGCGTGCCTTGCGCAGCCCGGAGCCGACAAACTCCTCGGGAATATCCAGCGCCATCGAGATCGCCATCGCGCCGAGCGCGTTGGAGACGTTGAACAGTCCCGGCATCGTGATGGAGAATTCGCCGTTATACTTCGGTGAGCGTACGGTGAAGTACAGTCCGTCCGCGCGCTTTTCGACGTTTTGGCAGAAGATCGTGTCGCCCTCGTGCGAGCCGAAGGTGATGAGCTCACAGCGCCCCTTGGCGTAATCGACCACGCGCTCGGCGTGCTCGGCGTCGGTGTTGACGCAGCCGAAGCGGCAGGCGTCAAATATTTTCAGTTTGGAAGCAAAATAGTCCTCAAAATCAGGGTGCTCGATGGGGCTGATGTGGTCGCTGCCGATGTTGAGCCACGCGCCCACGTCGAACGTGATGCCGCGCACGCGCCCGTACTTGAGCGACTGGGACGACGCCTCCATCACGAGGTGAGAAATGCCGGAGTCCACGGCGTTTTGGAAGTGCCCGTACAGCTCCAGCACCTCCGGCGTCGTGATGTGCGACTCCTCGCTGATGACACCGTCGTAGTTGTCGATGGAGGAGAGGATAGCGCACTGCGGCCTACCCTGCGCGGCAAGATAGTCGTTGAGGATGTAGCGGACGTAGTACGCGGTCGTGCTCTTACCTTTGGTGCCGGTGATGCCGACGGAGGTAAGCTGTTCCGTTACCTTATTGTAAAATAGCTGCCCGAGCACGACGAGCGAGTAGCGGATGTCGCTCACGAGGATGCACGGCGCATCCACATCATAGCGGTGGTCGGCGACGTAGGCGACCGCGCCTTTAGAGAGCGCCGCATGAAGATACTCCTCCTTGAAGTGTGCACCCTTGCAGATAAAGAGCGCGGGGGAAGAGAGCGTGCGCGTGTCGTAGGTCAGGCACGCGATGGATTGCTGCGTGTCGGTCACGGTGCAGTCCGTGAGGATACCGGCACCGCGCAGCGCGTCGATATATTCCTGTAATGTGTGCTCAATATGCATAGGAACTCCTTTTTCATCTTGCATTTTTTGCAGGATGGGATAGAATAGATAGGAAAAACACAGGAGGTGTTGTTATGACATATCAGGAAGTGCTGGAAAACGCAAGGACCTGCGTCGGCCCCTATTGCAAAGCCTGCCCCGTCTGCAATGGCAAGACCTGCCGCAATACCGTTCCAGGTCCCGGGGCAAAGGGCATCGGCACGGGCTTCATCCGCAACTATGACAAGTGGCAGGAAGTCTGCGTCAATATGGACACGATCTGCGAGAATAAACCCATCGACACGGCATTTGAGCTCTTCGGCAGGACATTTGCGCTGCCTGTCTTTGCCGGTCCTGTCGGCGCGATGATGCTGCACTACGGCGACAAGTACGACGATCTTACCTATAATAGTATATTGGTGGATGCCTGCGCCAAGGCGGGTATCCTCGCCTTCACGGGCGACGGGACGAATCCTGCCGTCATGGAGGGCGCGGCGGACGCGCTGAAAAAGAATGGCGGACTGGGCATCCCGACGATCAAGCCGTGGAATATGGAGACGATCCGTGAGAAGCTCGCATTGGTTGAAGCTGCCGATCCGCTTGCCGTCGCCATGGACATCGACGCGGCGGGACTGCCGTTTTTGAAAAATCTTCAGCCGCCCGCGGGCAGCAAGACCGCCAGCGAGCTGCGCGAGATCGCGGCGCTTGCGGGGAAGCCGTTCATCCTCAAGGGCATCATGACCGTCAAAGGCGCGAAGAAAGCACTCGAAGCGGGCGCGGCGGGCATCGTGGTTTCCAACCACGGCGGCCGTGTGCTGGATAATTGTCCCGCGACGGCGGAGGTGCTGCCGGAGATCGTGGACGCGGTCGGCGGGAAGATGAAGATCTTCGTGGATGGCGGCATCCGCACTGGTATGGACGTGTTCAAGGCGCTTGCGCTCGGCGCGGACGCGGTGCTCATCGCCCGCCCGTTCGTCACGATGGTCTACGGCGGCGGGGCAGAGGGCGTTAAGGTCTACGTCGAAAAGCTCAAAGCAGAACTGTCTGACACGATGGCGATGTGCGGCGCACACAGCCTCGGCGAGATTACGCACGACATGGTTCGCGTCTGATGCCATATTTTTCAATAGTATAGCACCGTCCGCGGGCATTGACAAGCGAAAAGGCGCCGACGGAGTCGCCGCCTGTGCAGAGAAATCGCTTCAATGCCCGCAGTTCCTTGCAAAATCGGATGCACCAAAAAGAATGTCGAAAAATTTTTAAAAAATTTCAAAAAAGGTGTTGACAAGTCAAAAAGACCGTGCTATATTCTTGAATGTTCCGCAGCTGGAGCGAGAGCGATGAAGGCGTGGAGCGTGTACCTTGTAAATTAAACAACGAAACTTGACAAGCACCAGATGAAAGACATTCCACGGAATGTCAGCTTGCCGGAAGCGGGGTTAAG
>JAZLIU010000214.1:0-5924 GCA_045617565.1 Oscillospiraceae bacterium | reverse complement strand
GGCAAAAAGTGCCTTTTTCGCGTTGACAGACTCCGCAATGGTGGCTTTGAAAATTTCAAACGGGTACAAGCGGATGAGGTCGTGCTGAATGTCCTGATCGTCCGTGCGCCGCTCGCAGTAGAGGTTGAGCACGATGCCGATGACGCCCATGTGTTTGACCGCGCCCTTGGTCGTGGTGAGCACCATCTCCTGAATGTCGGCGACCTTGTTGATGAGGTTCGTCACGCCGCGGGTGCTCATGAGGTCGAGGTTCGTCGGGATGAGCACGCCGTCCGTCGCCGCGGTGATGGCGTTGATGGCGATCACGCCGAGCGAGGGATTGCAGTCGATGAGGATGTAATCGTACTCGTGCCAGGCGATGATGCGCTGCACCACGTCGTAGAGCCGGTAGCCGTTGGCCATCGCTTCCTTGCCGCGCAGCGACGAAAGCTCGAGCTCATAGTCGGAAAACATGATGTGACTGGGCATGAGGTCAAAGCCGAATTCCTGACGCACGGAGACGGAGGTGCGCTTTCCGTCAACCGTCTGCATGACCTTGGTGCCGTAGGTCGGGCGGCAGATGCACAGCTCGCAGAGCTTTGCAAAGCCTTCGGCCGTATTGGGATCGATGGCGGCGAGCGTCTCATCCTCCGCCGGAGAAACGCGGCGCAGGTTGCATACCATCATTTCATGCACGCCGCAGTACTCCTCGTCCTTGGCAATGCCCACATTGAGGTAATTGGTAAGACTCGCCTGCGAGTCAAAGTCGATGAGAAGCACGTCTCTGCCCATCTTCGAGAGCGCAAAGGCAAGGTTCGCCGCGGTGGTCGTCTTGCCGACGCCGCCCTTCTGGTTGGTGATCGCGATCACTTTTGTCTTAGCCATCTTCTATCTCCTCTTTTGAAATAATCGCTTCCTGCAGGTCCTTGGCGATGAGCCACTGCACATAGTCGCTCATGCGCCTTTCGTCGCCAAACAGGTCACGGATGCGATTTTTGATGTCCTGTTCCGTTGCCTCTGTTGTCTGAGAAGGTGCAACTTTCCATAGTTTGAGACGTATCGTCGTGCGCAGTTCTCTTCGGCCAAAGCGCTCGTTTGTGCCGGATACGGTGTTGCCGCTTGCAATCACATAGCGATTCTGTCTGAGCGATTCCAGGATCTCTTCATCCGAAATGTCATAGTCGAGCGCTTGAAGGATCTGCCGCGCCTTTTCAAACGACGGCGTGTGCTGACTGTTGCAGTATTCGCCGATCCGTTTTCGCGAAATCGTCGTCACACCGTTCACGAGCAGAAAATCCTCCAGTCGTTTACAGGAAACGCCCTGTTCCGCCATCGCATTGGAAAGCATCAATCCGAACGGTTCGACTCCATATTGGACGTCAGGCAAAAAAACACCCCCAAATATTGTGTTCTGCTTCTGGATAGAAGATAGCACAGTTTTTGGAGGATTTCAAGTCCTTATGACAGGACTTTTTGAAAAAATTGAAAAAAAACTTGCTTGAAGGGGGAATAGTTGTTATAATCTCTAAAAAAAGGAGAAGAGAAGTGTGGGCGCACTTCTCTTCATGTAAAAAAGCTCGTGTGATCTTTTGGTCGAGATCTCCACAGGAGCGTGGGTTGTTATACCCTTATTACATTTAAGATTATAACACTCCCACTTGAAAAATGCAATAGGAAAATACGCAAAACCGCGAAAAATTACGCATTTCAGGGAGGATTTTAAGCGCATGGACAAGCAGCAAACGCGGGGGAAGGGCAAGACCGGAGCCTGTGCTGTGAGAAATGCTCTGCCGGCGGAGCGGGAAGTGCATACCGGAGATGACAGCCTCGCGAGCGAGCTTTGCGACGAGCTGCGCACGCAAGGCATTTTGTGCCGGGGCTACGGAATCTTGCCGAAGTACCCGATGCTCGACGAGGATCTCACACTCGAGGCCAAGGGCATCTACGCGCTTTTTTGCTCCTACGCGGGCTCGGGCAACACGGCGTTTCCCGGCTGGCAGCGCATCGTGAGGCTGCTGGGCGTAAACAAGGATACATATTATAAGCATCTGCGCCTTCTCATCGAGCAGGGTTATTTGCAGGTGGAGCGGATGAAAACGCCGGGTGCCAAGGGCTTCCAGCGAAATTGTTATACCCTCGTGTCATGTCCCGAGAAATTCCGCGCCGTCGCGCATGAGTCCTATCAGGAAAAACGCTGCGCCGTCATCCGCGCGGGCGGGCTTCGCAGCGCGGGCTACGGCTATATCCCGAAGGCCGTCATGCTCGATGAGCGCCTGACGCTTCAGGAAAAGGCCGTGTATGCCTATTACTGCGTCTTTACCGGGGCAGGGGAGAGCGCGTGTCCGAAAAAGGAGGATATCCTGCGCCATCTTGCCGTTTCCGACCGCAGCTACCGCAAGTATAATCAAGCACTTGTTGCGTGCAACTATCTTGTCGTGCGCCAGCGCGTGGTGAACGGGCGCATGAGCGTGAACGACTACTTTCTTGTCGATACGCCGGACGAGGCGGGCAGGGAAGTGGTCGGTGGCGCACCGTGCGGCAAAATTTCGGAAGTATTGGGAGATACTTCAATGCCCTGCGGTAATTTTTCGGAAGTATTGAAATCGGAAGTATCTTTTTCGGAAGTTGCAAATTCGGAAGTAAAAAAGCCGGAAGCTAATAAAACCAACGCAGGAAAAACCAAAATTCAAGAAAAAAACAGTTCTTCAGAGAGGACGGAAGGAAGGGCGGGCGCGTTTTTCGCGCAGCGGGAAAGGTATCTCAGCGTTTTTGCGGGGGAGCGGACGCACTATTCCGCCGCACAGCAGCGGGAGCAGCGACTCGCGGCGGAGGAGATGCTTGCCCTCGGTGCGATCCCTCAGCGCTGGACGAGCGACCGCAAGCGCATGAAGGCGGCGGTTTCTCTGCTGCTGGAGGACGATCGCTTCGGCTGTGCGGAAACATACCGCGATATGGTGGACGGGGAGGAGCAATTTGCCCTCTACCGCCTGTTCCGCGACGCGCTGGCCGATCTTCTGACCGCCGTGCGGGCACTGGAGCTGGACGGGGTAAGCGTGTCGGCAGAGGAAGCACTGGAAATGCTCGCGCCGTTCGTCGTAATCCGCCAGCCGGATACGCTGCGCATCGAGGGCCTGTTCGAGACCGTGCGGGAGGACTATCGCGCCGCGGCACGTCGGCGCGGCATCCGCGCCCCGCTCAAGTACATGAAGTCCTGCATCTGGACAGCGCTGCGGCAGGGAAGGGCAGGGGAAGTGCTCGCGCCGTGCGGGGAAGAGGCGCAATAGGGCAAAGGATGACGGTTACACACTACACAGCATAATACGTTTGCTTGCTGCTTTTGGGCTTGTCCGGCATCGTCATGCGGAGCCGATCTGCGGCAAGCAGGGGCTTTACATAGTGCTGCATGGCATAAAACACGGTCTTTACGCCTAAGAAGTCAGCGATTTCCTGCCTTGTGCGCGGCGTTTTGCAGAAGTCCAGCAGATTCTCGGGCGCTTCTCGGCGCGGTTCGCTCTGCGCTGCCGAACTGTTATAAAGCGTAACCACGAATTCGTTGCGTCGGTTCTCGAATTTCGGCTCCGGCAGACCGTACTCGCGCATGGCGCGGCGCATGGTGGGAATGCCGGAATAACGATGCTCGGCCGCGGTGATCGTTTCGGTAATGATCGCCAGAGCGGGGTTTCGCAGGTCGGGTCTTGCTATACCGAGCTGCTCAACGCTCATTCGTCCGTAAAGACTTCCCGGGCTGTGTATTTCAACGCGGTCAGAGAACAAATCAAGCTGCACGGGAGTTCCCTCCGTGTGGATGCTGTAATCTCTGTGGATCACCGCGTTCAGAATGGCTTCGCGTAGGGCGTCCACCGGATACTCGGTTTTGTCACGCCGCACGCCGGTTTCCGGATCAATGATCGTTTTCACCTTCATATTGCGCCGACAGAAGGACAGGGCGTCCTCGACCATTGCCGGGATCGTCCCTTCAATGCGCTTATTATCAATAAAACGCGCCGCGTCCTTGTCAACATCGCCGATCTCCGTCCCGGGAACGACGATGGCAGTGATTCCCAGCTGCGGGAAAAAGCCCTGCGGATAAAGCCCGAAATTCATCACCGCCGCTAAAGTCGGCGTCCCATCACGGGTGATATTCAGCATTTCGTAGGCCTGATTTTTCCCAAGCTGCGCAAAGCCCGGACGGTCTGCACCGCGCTGTGCGACATATTCCTGTATCTTGGCAATATCCAGCAATTCCATCGTTGAGCGCTCTACCGGACGCTCGTCATCGTGCAGATGCTTTCGGAACGCTTCGTAGCTGTATAGCTCATAGTCCGTCATGGGGCAATCCGCGTCGCCCACGCGGAGGAAAGCGCCCTTTGTCCGTCCGGCCCCACGGTAATAGCAGGGGCGCTCGGAAATATCTATCGACGGGATCTCGGCGGAGCAAATGGCTTTCCCGCCAATCTCGGATAAGGTGAATACCGCTCGGACGGGGGGCTCCATCTGCTGACACTGTTCCATGACCTTCTTTTGCAGGTCCTGGGGGTCATATACGCCGACGATTTCAAATCCGGCGGATTCATCAATACCGAACAGGATCGTGCCGCCGCTGTCCTGATTGGAAAAGCTGGACAGCGTATCATAGAGACGCTTCGGACAATCCGTGTGCGCGGCTTTTACTTCGACGGTTTGTTCTTCTGCCTTTTGTTTGCAAACTTTGTTTGCTAATTCGATCAATTCTTCGTTTAACATTTTAAATTCACCCGCCTTTGTTGTGATTTTACCAAAGAGAGTTTGCAAAATCAAGCGAAATTTGCAAACTCTCTTTGCAAACTTTTAGCAAACTTTGTAACAGCGATGACCGAGGAAGTCCTGCGTGAAGGGTGCGTGGCTGTACGAGGCGCGGACGCGGGAAAGAACGATATTTACTGTATTTTCGGCATGGAAGAATAAGGGCAGCACCACATAATTGCGGTGTTGCCTGAAAGCATCGGAAGAGGGCGGTCGCTTCGTTTGGAAGCGGCTGCCCTCTTTCTGCGCGGCGGGGAGGGGAAAATGACCGGACGCAGTGGAAAATGATTGACTTTTTTCCAAAATTGACGTACTATCACTATGTATAATTATGGCTATTTGATAAAGGTGAGAAATAGCCGCATCTCCCGCATCAAGAGGGGACCACACAATAAAGGAAATGGGTGATACAGAAGATGAGAAAAATTACATCCGTCCTGCTCGCGCTCGTTATGACACTCTCACTCGTGACGACGGCATTTGCCGACGGCACAACGCTGACGATCGAGGCGCCGGATACGCTACCCGGGGTGGGGGAGACGTTTACTGTGACGGTGGACATCTCCGGCAATCCGGGACTGTGCGCGGCGCAGTACACGCTCGCATTTGACAAGAGCGTGGTGCAGTGTACGGGCGTGACGCTTGGCAAGGTGCTCTCGGGGACGCTGTCCGCTACGAACGAGAACGCCACCGACGGCGCGATCGTCGCTTGCGCATCTGCCGGCGAAAAGACCGGAGACGGTGTGCTGAGCACCTACACGTTCAAGGTGCTCAAGTCCGGTGACGCGGACTTCTCGCTCACCGACGGCGTCTTTACCGACGCGGCGGGCAGGACGATCGCCACGAACGTCGAAAAGCCGACGCAGCCGACCACACCGAAAACACCGACAACGCCTGTGACACCGACCACCCCCACAACACCCACGACACAGCAGCAGGGTGCGACGCAAACGACCACCACACCGACGCAGCAGGAGGCGACCACGGCGGAGTTGTTCGGGACAGGCTCTTTTACAGACGTTCCCGCGGACTTCTGGGGCTATGCCGAGATCGAAAAGGCTGCCGCGCTCGGGCTCGTGACCGGCAATCCGGACGGGACGTTTGCCCCCAACCGCTCGATGACGCGCGCGGAATTCGTCACGATGCTCCGCCGTCTCTCCGGC
>JAZLIU010000213.1:0-6133 GCA_045617565.1 Oscillospiraceae bacterium | reverse complement strand
GTTCCCATCCCGAACACGGAAGTTAAGCTCGCTTCTGCCGACAATACTTGGCTGGTGACGGCCCGGAAAGATAGGTAGCGCCAACACAAACGAGGACACGCATTCGCGTGCCCTCGTTTGCTGTTCGTATGATTTCCCTCTTGCCGCGCACAATGGACAAGAGTATAATCAGGTATCATTTGAATGTTCGCGGAGGTGTGGACATGACAAGAGAAGAAAAAATCATCGACATCGTGAAAAAGCTCGTCGCCGTGCAGAGCGACACCGGCACGACGCTCGAGTGCACCATGGCGGAGCGCATCGGGCAGTTTTTTGCGGAGGACGCCTACTTTTCACAGCATCCCGAGCTATGGGGATTGAGCAAAACGGGCGACCATTTGGGACGCAGCGTTGTGTGGGCGCTGAAAAGGGGCAAGTCGAATTCCGTCGTCATCCTCACAGGGCACTACGACGCCGTCGAGATCGAGTGCTACGGCGCGCTCAAGCCCTACGCGCTGGACGCGGACACGCTCAAGGAGGAAATCCTCGCACGCACCGACATTCCGCAGGAGCTGCGCGAGCAGGCGCAGTCGCCCGACTGGATGTTCGGCAGAGCCTCAGCGGACATGAAAGGCGGTCTCGGCGTCGGACTGTACGAGGTACTGAACTTGAGCGAAGACAGCGAGACGGGCGTACTGTTCCTCGCGGTGTGCGACGAAGAAAATCTCTCCGCCGGCGCGCGCAGTGCGATGCCGCTGCTGCTGGAGCTGCGCGAAAAGTTCGGCATCGAATACAAAATGAGCATCGTCCTCGAGCCGCAGCTCCCGCTCGGCACGGACGACTTCATGATCTACAACGGGAGCATCGGCAAGATGCTGCCGATCATCGTGGCGAAGGGTCACCTCGCACACTGTGGCGAGCCGCTCAAGGGACTCAACGCGGCGCACCTGATCGCGGAGATCGTGGGGCGCGTCGACATGAGCACCGAGCTTATGACCGAAGACCTCGGCTTAAGCGCGCAGGTGCCGATCGCACAGATCGTCAAAGACCTGAAAACAACCTACGATGTCTCGATCCCCGAGTACGCCGCGGCGTGCATCAATCTGTTGTTTATGGGCAAAAACCGCCCGCTCGCGCTGTTTGAAAAAATTCGCGCCCTCGCGCAGGACGCGGCAAAGACGGTAATGGCGCGCTACAACAAGGCATTCGACCTTGCACTCTCGAAGCAGCTGGTGCTTGAGCGCGACCGTTTGGGCGCGGAGGTGGAGGTGCTGCTCATCGGCGAGCTGGAGCAGCGCATCGCGGCGAAACGCGCCGATTTCAACGCATTCCGCACCAACCTCCAGAAGTTGCTCAACAAGCGTGTCCGCGCAGGCGAGATCACGCCGCAAACGGCGGGCATCGAGTATATGAAGGCGATGCTCTCGGAGCTTCGTACCGAAGCGCCGACGGTGGTCATCGGTATGGCGCCGCCGTACTATCCCTGCGTGAGCAACACCTATTTTGAAAACGACAGCGTCGCACAGATCGAGACTGTTCGCGCGACGGTGGAGCGCCTGAGTATGAAGCTGCGCGTGATGCCGTTTTTCACCGGCATCGGCGATTGCAGCTACATGGTCTGCGCCGATCCAAAGGCAGAGCGTGCGCTGATGCGCAACGTGACGCTTGCGGGCGACGCGTACGATATCCCGTTTGAGGCGGCGCACGCGCTGCATACGCCGTGCTTCTTCATCGGGCCGCGCTGCCGTGACATCCACCGCTGGGAAGAGCGCGTGTACGTGCCCGACCTCGTGAAAAATGTACCGGACATCGTGGAAGATCTGCTCAGATAATTTAACTATGAAAAAGCGCGAGGTGTTCTCTTACAGAGAACGCCTCGCTTTATTTTCGATTATTCCCGCAGCTCCCGCTCTAAAAGCGCAAGCACGAGGAAGAAAAGCGGCGTCGTGAGGAACATACTGAACCCAAAGCACGCCTCCACACACCAGCACAGCACCGCCGTACCGAGCGCCGCCGCGACTTTGCTGCGAGAGCGCAGGCAGCGCACCGAGACGCTCAGCAGCGCACCGAGATAGGCGAGCAGAGCGAAAATGCCCTGGTGAAACAAAATGTTGAGGAATTCATTGTGCGCTACGTCGAGGTGTGCAACGACGGTGGCGCCGCGGGCGGCGTCGAACCGCTCGAACGGCGGCAGGGAGGCGCGGAGCATCGTGTCCGGCCCTGTGCCTAGCCAAAAATGGGATGGGAGCTCACGCACTACACTGCGCCAGATATGGAGGCGTCCCGAACCGAAGCTGCCGTCAAAATTGCCGCGCAGCAGCTCGTGCAATTCGTGGAGCGTGCCGCCGAAATCAAAGCGCCACAGCACGAACAGCGCACCGACAAATCCGATTACAAGCGCGATCCACGCACGTTTGCGAGAACGCTGATCCCTGCACAGCATCGGCAGCGCGAGCAGCGCACCCCCGAACACGCCCACAATGCCCGCAAGCACCCACATATCAAGCAGCACATACACCGCCGCGGACAGCGGGAGCAGCAACCACCAACGCCACTTGTCGCGGCTCAAAAGCAGCGTCACCCAAAAGAACGGAATGATCAAACACAGAAACGCCGCCACAAGATCGACGTTGCCGATCGTGCCGAGATACGTGCCGGGGTAGGCGGTGTTGGCGTCAAAATAGGTGCTGCCCGCAGGGTAGAGCGACAGCGGATTGAATCCGAATAGCTGAAGTGTGCAGATGATGCAGAAGATCAGCACCGTCGCGCTAAGGGCGCAGAGCATCCCGCGCTCCACCCGCCCGTACACGGACACGAACAAAAAGCACAGGCAATAGAGCGTGATCGTCAGCGCGCCCTCGTGCCGCGAGACGCCGACAAGCGTTTCGGGAAAGTACGGCGAAAGGAGCGCAGAGAGACACGTGAAGAGCAGATATACCGCGATGAGTCGCTGCGTCCATGACGCGCCGCGCCACAATGCCGCAGGAGCGGGCAGTGCGCGCAGCGTCAGCAGCGTCATCGCCGCGGCATAGCCGCCGCATAGCAGCAGGAAAAGCGGATATTTTGCGTCTACAATCGTGCGATACCCGCCGCAGCCACACCAGAGCGGAAACACGGTGAGCATCAGATATAGATAGATTCTGGTCAGCTTTTGCGCCATCGTCTGCACACCGCACCTCCTCATAGATATTTTATCGTTTTTTCAGCGGCGGAGATACGCCGCGCACTTCGCATTGGCGTCGGCGGCGACTTTTGCTTCGTCGACGGTGACAAGCCTGCCGCCCTCGACCGTGACCTTGCCGTGGACGACGGTGTAGTCCACCGCACCGCGCACACCGACCGTGCCGAGCACGCTCATGGGATCGAAGCAGCTGCCGACCAGCTCAAGGCGGCGGGAGTCGATCATGAAGAGGTCGCAGCACCTGCCGACCTCGAGCGAGCCGATGTCGTCGCGCCCGAGCAGCTTGGCGCTGCCGCGCGTGGCGATCTTGAGGATATCATAGCCGGAGGGTGCAGCCTTACTCGAATTGAGCCGGTGCAGCAGATACGCCACGCGGATTTCCTCCATCAACGAAGAACCGTCGTTGGACGCCGAACCGTCCACGCCGAGCCCCACGGGTACGCCGAGCTTCAGCATTTCGGGAATGCGCGCAATGCCGGACGAGAGCTTCATGTTGGAGATGGGGCAGTGGCACACGCCGGTCTGCGTTTTGGCGAGCACGCGCAGCTCCTCGTCATTGAAGTGGATGCCGTGGGCGTACCACACGTCGCTGCCCACCCAGCCCAGTTTTTCCATGTATTCCAGCGGACGCACGCCCTCGCGCTCGAGCATATAGGCTTCTTCATCCTTCGTCTCGCACAGGTGCGTGTGCAGACGCACGCCGTATTGCCGCGCAAGTACCGCGCTCTCGCGCAGGAGGTCGGCGCTGACCGAGAACGGGGAGCAGGGCGCAAGCGCGATGCGGTGCATCGCGCCGTAGGACGCGTCGTGATAGCGCTCGATGAGCCGTGCGGAGTCCTTCATAATTTCGTCCACCGTCTGCACCACACTGTCGGGCGGGAGTCCGCCGTCCTTGACGGATAAGTCCATGCTGCCGCGAGAGGCGTACATCCGGATGCCCAGCTCATCGGCGGCGGCAAACTGCGTGCCGATGAGATCGCCGGCGCCTGCGGGGAAGACATAGTGGTGGTCGAAGCAGGTCGTGCAGCCGTGCTTCATCAGCTCGCCCATGCCGACGAGCGAGGAAAGACGGATGACCTCGGTATCGAGGTTTTTCCAAATTTCGTAGAGCGTCTTGAGCCAGTCGAACAGCTCCATGTTCTGCACCTCACGCAGGTTGCGCGAGAAGTCCTGATAGAGGTGGTGGTGCGTGTTGACAAGACCCGGGTAGCAGAGCATATGGCTCGCGTCGATGACTCTGTCCGCCTTGCGGTCAAGCTGCGCGCCGATGGCCTGGATAATGCCGTTTTCGGCGTAGAGGTCGACGTTTTCGTAAACCGCATCGTGATCGTCGCAGGAGACGAGCGAGCGGATGTTTTTGATCAATAAGGTTGACATAATACTAAGCTCCTCTTTGAAAAAGGCAGATAGCCCCAACATTCGGAAAGGAAGTTTGTGCGAAAGAAACCCATCGGGGGTGTCTTTCGTCCGTTTTAATCATAAGTTTTGCAGCTTCAAAAGCTGCAAAACTTGCTCTTTTTGGCGAAAGAATTTCGACAAAAAGAGTGGGTCGATACCGACCCACTCATAAGTCTTGCGTTAGCGTTCCTCGCGGAAGTAGGAGAGACCGAGGGACGCGGGCGGCTGATTTTCGCGCTTCTTGCGCAGCGACACGATGATCAGAACGATCAGCGTGATGACGTAGGGCAGCATCTTGAACAGCTCCAGCGTGCTGCGGTTGAGCCCGGGGATGTAGAGGTACGCCCAGTAGACGAAGCCGAAAAGGTAAGAGCCCCAGATGGCATTGAGCGGCTTCCAGGTAGCGAAGATGACCAGCGCAACGGCCAGCCAGCCGAGGCCTTCGATGGTGCCGTCGTTCGCCCATGTGCCCTTGACGTAGTCCATGACGTAGAACAGACCGCCTAAGCCCGCGATGGCGGAGCCGACGATGATACCGACGTACTTATACTTCGTGACGCTGATACCGGCAGCGTCCGCGGTGGCGGGGCTTTCGCCCACGGCGCGGAGGTTGAGGCCGGTGCGGGTGCGGCCGAGGAAGTAGCTCAGCGCGATCGCCAGCACGATGGCGAGATACGTCATGAAGCCGTGCGCGAAGAAGAGCTTGCCGAGCGTGCCCGAGTAACCGAGCTTGGTATAGGCAATGTAGGCGCTGGAGGTGACGGGCACGGAGATCTGGCCGACGCCGCCGGCGAGCTTGGTGAGCGAGGCACCGAAGAATTCGGCAACGCCAGCGCCGAAGATCGTGAGGGTAAGACCGGTGACGTTCTGATTGGCGCGCAGCGTGATCGTCAGAAACGCGTAGATAAGACCCCCGAACGCGGCGAACGCGATACTGCACAGCAGGCTCAGCAGAAGTCCCACGATCGGGGAGCTGCCGCCGCCGAGCTCGTAGTAGAACGCGGCGATCAATCCGCCGATGCCGCCGAGGAACATGATGCCGGGGATACCGAGGTTGAGGTTGCCGCATTTTTCGATGAGAATTTCACCGAGGGCGCCGAGCATGATGACGGTGCCGAACGCGATGGCGGAATTGAGCAGGGAGAGCAGTTGATCCATGGTAATCATTTTTATGACCATTCCTTTCCGTTGCACTGCAAGACACAAAATGACCATTGAAAAGGAATGGTCATAAGTGCCATGCTTTTCGCTTGCCGCGTAAGCGGCGGGAAAAACGGCATTTTAAGGCGGAGGTTGAAGCTTGCTTCAACCTTTCGCCACCTTCTTTCCGCGGAATTTAAGCGTATAGTTGATAAAGAACTCGCTGCCGAGCAGGAAGAACAGAATAATGCCGGTGATGATCTCGGATACTTCCTCGTTGAGGTTGTAGGACGAGGCGATCGCCTGTGCGCCCTTCTGCAAAAAGACCAGGAGGAATGAGAAGATGACCATGACCACACTGTTGAACTGCGCCAGCCACGCCACGATGATCGCGGTGAAGCCGCGGCCGCCGGCGGTGGAGGTGGAGATGGTGTG
>JAZLIU010000212.1:0-9002 GCA_045617565.1 Oscillospiraceae bacterium | reverse complement strand
AGGAAAAAGACGTCTTTCGACGTCTTTTTCCTTTGGAGGTGACACCCGGATTTGAACCGGGGAATGAAGGTTTTGCAGACCTTTGCCTTACCACTTGGCTATGTCACCGGATGGAAAAAGGAGCAGTTTCCTGTTCCTTCTTCGTTTGTTTCGCTGACGCCGAAGCGCCCGCGAAATGAAATGGAGCGGGCGACGAGGCTCGAACTCGCTACCTCCACCTTGGCAAGGTGGCGCTCTACCAGATGAGCTACGCCCGCAAATGGTGCCTCAGGCCGGGATCGGACCGGCGACACGCGGATTTTCAATCCGCTGCTCTACCAGCTGAGCTACCGAGGCATATCAGACCGCATTTGCAATCTGATAAATGGCGACGAGGAAGGGGTTCGAACCCTCGGCCTCCGGCGTGGCAGGCCGGCGTTCTAACCAGCTGAACTACCTGGCCGAATTTATTATGGTGGGAACAACAGGGCTCGAACCTGTGACCCCCTGCTTGTAAGGCAGGTGCTCTCCCAGCTGAGCTATGCTCCCCCACTCATACCGCTTCGGCGAACGGCAAGGGCTATTATACTAAAGAGCCCTTGCCGTGTCAATATCTTTTTGAAATTTTTTGATTTTTTCTTATTTGTCGCGTGCTTTCAGCTCATCCGCCATCGTTTGCAGCTCCTGTGCGGTGAAAACGTGTACCTTATCGCAGAACTGGCACGTCAGTTCCGCGCCACCCTGCTCGGCGATCATCTGCTCCAGCTCTTTTGACCCCAGGCTCAGCAGCGCGCGCTCCGTGCGCTCGCGCGAGCAGTAGCAGCGGTACTCGATCGGCTCGACCGTGAGGATTTCCATCTCAAAATCCGACAGCACCGTTTTGAGCATTTCCGCCGGATCGGGATTGTCCTTGAGGATATTCGTGACGCTCGGCGCGGCGTAGATGCCGCCCTCGACCTTAGCGATCACGTCCTCCCCCGCACCGGGGAGAAGCTGGATGAGATACCCGCCCGCGGTGAGCACGCTGCGGTCGCGGTCAACGAGCACGCCGAGGCCGCACGCCGTGGGGATCTGCTCGGACTCGACATAGTACGCCGCCACGTCCTCCGCGATCTCGCCGCCGAGGAGGTCGACCGTGCCGACATACGGCTCTTTCATGTTGAGATCCTTGATGACCGTCATCGTGCCCTCGTGTCCGACCGCCGTGCCGACGTCGAGCTTGCCGTCGGCGCGCAGCGCGAGATCGACGGCGGGGTTCTGCACATAGCCGCGTACGTTGCCCTCGGCGTCAGACACCGTCAAAATCGTCCCGAGCGGGCCGCCGCCCTTGATCTGCATGGTGACGCTCGCGCCGCTTCCCTTGAGGGCGTTGCCCATCATCGAGCAGGCGGACAGCGCGCGCCCCAGCGCCGCCGTAGCGACGGGCGTCAAATGGTGAATTTGCCGCGCACGCTCCACCATGGCGCGGGTATAGACGGCGGTGGCGTTGACCTGCCCGTCCTTGGAGATCGCGCGAACCAGACAATCGTTCATAGAAATGACCTTCTTTCGCAAAAAATTGCGCGCTGTGCGCGCAATTTTATTTTCTGATACAACTGAAGTAGATGCGCCCCTCGTTCTCGTTCGGACGGCGCAGTTTCCCGTCGCCGTGGGTGCGTATCGCGGTGAAGCCCGCCGCTTTGAGCCACGCGGTCAGCTCATCCACTGTATAGGCGCGCTGATGATGCTCTTCAAAGCTGCGCTCCCAGGTATCGTTACCCGTAGCGCGGAAAATATCCACATAATAGTCAAGCATCCTGGCGCGCCTGCGGTACTCCGTGCGCCACACACAGTAGAGATCGTCGCGCTCGTCGAGAAATACCTGTCCGTCGAGCGCCTCCATCTTGCGCGGTGCGTGGACGTCGAACACCAACACGCCGCCCGGCGCGATGAAGAGACGCAGCCGCTCAAAGGTACGCTGCACGTCGCGCGGATTCGTCAGATAATTGAGGCTGTCGAGACAGCAGATGCACGCGTCCACCGTACCGTAGAGATCCAGCTCCGGCATCGACTGGTGCAGGAACAGCGGAGGGATGCCCTTACTATTCTGCGTCTTTTCCCGCGCCTCCATCAACATTTCCTCGGAAATGTCCACGCCGATGAGCTCATAGCCGCGCTCGGTGAGAAGCTTTGTCATCGTACCGGTGCCGCAGGCGAGGTCGAGCACGGTGCGGACGGGCATCTTCGCGCGCGTAAACAGCTTTTCGATGAAATCCGCGCGTTTTTCGTACCCCACGTCCTGCGTCAGCGCGTCGTAGGAAAACGCCAGAGACTCGTAACTGTCCATCGTCACTTCTTCATGCGGCCGAAGACCTTGTCATAGCCGCCGGTGGAGTCGTTGAGCGAGCGGGCCACGCGCGAGATCGTCGCGCTGGACGCACCGGTGCGCTCCAGAATCTCGCTGTACACCTTGCCCTGCGTCAGCATCCGCGCGACCTCAAAGCGCTGCTCCATCGCGCGCAGCTCGGTCACGGTGCATACGTCGCGGAAGAAGCTGTAGCACTCCTCCTCGTCCTCCAGCAGCAAAATGGCCTTATAAAAGTCCTCGTTCTTTTCTTTTTTGGAAATACGGTTTCCCGGTGCTGCCATGGTACCGTCCTCCTAAAGTCAGTCTCGCGCCGTGCGCATTTTATAGTTTAACAGACTGAACCGAAAAAGTAAAGGGCTGACGCGCTTTTTACATTATTTTTATCCGGGCACCCCCACAAACGCCGATGCATAGACTGGCGCAGGAGTTTTTAGGGGGCGCGGTATGGATAAGATGAAGTTTTATTTTGGGGAGGATCTACGGCAGGAGAAAGCATGGGAACTGGACGGCATCACCGTGCTGCACGCGAGCGTAACGCTGCCGCAGCTTGCGGCGATGACGCGCCGCGCGCGGCGCTTCGACCGCTATTACCGGCATCTGTGCAGGGCGTATTTCGCCTACTGCGAGCAGATGCTCCTGCCGTGGGCGAAGGCGCAGTGCAAAGCGGCGCTGGAGACCTCGGCGGCGTGGACGCACACAAGCTGTGAGATGTCGTACCGCGTCACGCTGTGTGAAGAAAACATCGTCAGTCTTTTTATCGACGCAAAAGAGACGAACGGCCCCGTGCCGCGCCTCGTGCTGCGCCGCGCCGACACTTGGGATTTATCCGCCATGCTGCCGATGCCGATGGGGGAGTTTTTCCCCAAACGCGCGGCGTACCGCAAACGCCTCGTCGCGCTCGCGCGGGAGGCCGCGCAAACGCAGATAGCACAGGGCGTCGCCGTGTATGACGAGGCCTACCGCATCCTGCTGCGCCGCGCGTTCTCTTCGCGCAACTACTACTTAACTGACGCGGGGCTTTGCTTTTTCTATCCCATGTACGCCGTTGCGCCGTCTGCCGAGGGCATCGTGACGTTCACCGCGCCCTACGACGCGCAGCGCGGCCCGTTCGCGCCCTCGATGCTGCCGGAGCCGGAGCGCATGCTCATAAAAAAAGAACACCTCCTGGGGTAACGCCCCAAGAGGTGTTCGACCACACGCTATACGAAAACCGCCTGCACCAGCACCATGTAGACTGCCGTGCCGCCCGCGATGGACAATAGCGCGTTGCTCTTCCACAGGTGCAGCAGCGCCGTGACCGCGATGCCGACGAGGTACGGCACCCAACCGGATGCGGCGGCAAAGTGGATGTCCTTGATGCAGTAGACGATGAGCGTCGTCATGATCGCCATGGGCAGCACGCGCCCCAAATAGCGGATCACCTTCGGCACTTCCCGATCCCCGAACAGCAGAAACGGCAGCGCGCGCTCGAAAAACGTACACGCCGCGCAGATGGCGATGACGATGACCGTGCGGGCAACATTGATCTCCATTTATGCCGCCTCCTTTTCAAGCTTTCCGCGCAGGAGCACCAGCGCGGCGACGGTGATGAAGAGCGAGGGCAGGATGAAATTCTCCGCCCCGATGAGCGCGAGGCAGGCTACAGAAGAAACGAGCGCGGCAAGCGCGGGAAGTCTGGTCTTTGCCCCGCGGAGCTGATCGACGAGGATAACGGTGAAGAGCGCGGTCATGCTGAAATCCACGCCGGTCATGTCGAACGGAATGAACGAGCCGAGCAGCGTGCCGAGCGTCGAGAGCGCGATCCAGTAGAAAATGACGAGTGCGGCGGTGAAAATATAGCCCCACTTTTCGTCCACGCCCTCCTCCGGTTTTGCCGCGCAGTGGAGGGAATACGCCTCGTCCGCCAGCGTGAAGATGAGGAAGTACCGCCACGGCCCGTAGGCGCGGAATTTTTCAATGAAGCTCAGCCCGTAGAAAATGTGGCGGCTGTTCAGAAGCAGCGCCATCACCGCCACCGTCAGATACGACGCCGTTCCCGTGAAAAACGAGACCATCAAAAACTGGAGCGAACCGGCGAACACGATCGTGCTGCACGCCGCCGTCCACAAGAATCCATAGCCCGCGTTCGCCATCAGCACACCGTAGGCGAGCGCCACGGGGATCCAGCCGATGAGGATGGGGATGCTGCGCTTGAGCGCATAGCGAAACGTTCTGCCCATCTGACCGCCGCCTTTCGAAAAGATGAGAGGATTATAGCGCTATGCGGCGGATTTTGCAAGAAAAACAGAAAAAGGAGGGCGTCGCCCTCCTTTTTCTTCGCTTTTCGATTAAATGCCCTTGCGGTAGAGCAGGTACGAATACACCGTCGGCACAAGCACCATCACGGCGAGGATGATAAAGAACACATAGATGTTCCACCACTTGAAGATGCTCAGCACGATGAACGCCACGCCGCCGAGCACCCACAAAAAGCCGCCGAGCCGGTGCGTGCGGTTCCAGTTCTCCTCGGAATTGAGCGTCCACGGCAGCTTGATGCCCATGGTGTAGCTCTGCTTCGTCTTTGGCAGATAGTTGCCGATGACGATGAACACCACACCCACAAACGCGGGGATGATCTGCGCGATGTTTACGTTATAGCCGAGCGCGTACCCAAGCGTCATTGTAGAGCAAAGGACAGACACCACCGGCATGATCCACAGGCAGACGTTGAACAGCACCGGGCTCATGTTCTGATTTTTCGGGTCTGCCTTGAGCGCCAGCGGCAAAATGAGGTTGAGCGCCGCCATCAGCCCCGGCAGGCCGAACACGGCAAACGCCTTACTTGAATAGCCGTTCGGCTCGTTTTCAAAGCCCCAGTGCGTCGCCATCTGCTCGGGCAGCTGCGGGTAGAGGATGATCCCCGCCACAATGGGCAGCAGGCACACCAGCGTCGTTAAAATGAGCATCTTCTTACTGATTTTCATTGTCATTCGCTCCTTTCAGCTCCTGCAGCCACAGCAGCACTTCCTCCAGCACGGAGGCGTTGAGGCTGTAACGGATAAAATTCTTCTCGCGGCTCTCAAAGATCAGTCCCGCTTTCTTGAGCTGCGACAGATGGTACGACACCGTCGCCCCTGTCATCTCGAACCGCGCGGCGATGTCGCCCGCCGTCATGCTGCCGCCCTTGAGCAGATTGAGTATCTCGCGCCGTGCAGGATCGCTGAGCGCCTTCATCGTTTCGGTAAAGCTCATGGCGTCTCCTTTCATAAGCCATTTAGAAATCCATCTAAATAGTTTATAGCACGCAGCTATTGCCTTGTCAAGAGCTATTTAGAAATTTCTCTAAATAGCTGGCTGCGCAAAAGGGGCGGTGTTCACCGTCCCTTTGTATGTATTATTCCTCGTGCATGGGCGCGAGCTTGCAGAGCATATCGATGCCCATCGTGTAGCTCTCGAAGCCGTGGCCGCGGATCTGCGCGATGCAGGCGGGCGCGGTGACGGAGAGGTGGCGGAATTCCTCGCGCTTCTGAATGTCGGACAGATGCACCTCGACCGCCGGAACGCGGATCGCCTTGAGCGCGTCACGGATGGCGTAGCTGTAATGCGCGTAAGCGCCGGGGTTGATGACGATACCGTCAAACGTGCCGTCTGCCTCCTGAATGGCGTCGATGATCGCGCCCTCGTGGTTGGACTGGAAGCACTCCACCGCGACGCCGCGGCTTTGCGCGTGCGCGTAGATGCGGGCGCAGAGGGCGGCATAGTCCTCCTTGCCGTAAATGTCCGGCTCGCGTTTGCCGAGCAGGTTCATGTTCGCACCGTTGATCACCAGAATCTTCATGCGCGTTTCCTCCTCTTGTGCGGCTAATTAGCCGTTTATTTTTTCCTGGCGGCGGCGGGACGCGGCGAATACCGCCTCAAACACCGTCCCAACATCCTCCGCCTTGTCCTTATCGGCGAGCTGCGCCGTCACCCGCTCCAAAATGGCAAGCTCACGCGCGCGGTCGCGCACGGGCGCGGAATGGTCACGCTTGAGTGCGCCGATCTCGTCGGTGATTTCAAAGCGCCGCTCTAAAAGCGCGGCAAGCTCTGCGTTGATCGCGTCGAGCTGCGCGCGCAGCTCATTTAACCTCTGCTGCATGGCGGCGGTACTCCTTGCTCTTTTCGACGTAGAGGTTCGCGTTGTCGAGGATGGACTGCTTCTCCTTATCGGTAAGCGGGCGCTTGACGATGGCGGGAGAGCCGATGATCATGGAGCCGTCGGGCGCATCCATCTTGCCCGTAACGACGGCGCCCGCACCGATGATGCAGTCATTGCCAATTTTCGCCCCGTCGAGCACGATCGCGCCCATGCCGACAATCACGCGGTCGCCGATGGTGCAGCCGTGGACGACGGCGTTGTGCCCGACGGACACATCGTCGCCGATGGTGACCTTGTTGTGGATGAGGGCGAGATCCTGCACGTTGCAGCGCTTGCCGATGCGTACGCTCTGCATTTCACCGCGGCAGACGCTGTTGTACCAGAACACCGTGCCCTCGCCGGCGACCACGTCGCCGAGCACCTGCGCGCCCTCCATGATGAGGACTTTGTCGTTGCTTTCCAAGCGGTTGAAGTTCATATCTTTTTCTCCTCTATGTTTCTATCTTACTTAAATTGCAAAATTACCGTCTTTGAATACTTCCACCTCGCGCCCATCGTGCGTCGTGCCGACGATGGAGAGGTCGGACGTGCCGACCATGAAATCGACGTGGGTGATGGAGTAGTTGAGCCCTTTTTCCTTGAGTTCCTCGCGCGACATTTCGGGGCCACCCTCAATGCACTCGGGGTACGCCTCGCCGAACGCAAGGTGGCAGGAGGCGTTCTCGTCGAAGAGCGTGTTGTAGAACAAAATTTTCTGGTTGGAGATGGGACTGTCGTACGGGACAAGCGCCACCTCACCGAAGTAGCTCGCGCCGTCGTCAAGCGTGATGGCGGCCTTTAAGAATTCCTCACCCTGCTCGGCGTGACATTCGATGATCTTGCCGTCCTTGATCTCAAAATAAAACCCGTCGATAATGTTGCCGTTGTCCACCAGCGGCATCGCGGCGTAGACCTTGCCGTTGATGCCGGTTTTGAGCGGGGCTGTGAAGATCTCCTCGGTCGGCATATTGGCGATGAACGTCTGCCCCTTGTGGGTTTGTCCGTCGCCGCTCGCCCAGAGGTGCGTTTCGGGCAGCTCGATGGTCAGGTCGGTGCCAAGCGTGTTGGTGTAGTGCAGGCTCTTGAAGTGCAGCTTGTTCAGTTTCTCCTTGCGCTCGCTCAGCGTCGCAAGATGCTGCTTCCACTTCTCCACCGCGCTGCCGTCCCCGCTGACGCGCACGGTCTTGAAGATCGCGTCCCACAGCTTTTCCATCGCATCGGCTTCGCTCAAGTCGGGAAATACCTTCTTTGCCCACGACGGAATGGGAACGGACGCGATGCACCATGGGAAGCCGTTTTGCATCTGCAAGCGGTAAAAGGTGTCCAGCGCCTTGGCGCTCGACTGCTGCGCGCGCACAATGCGCTCGGAGTCCACGCCTTTGAGTGTTTCAGGGTCGCTTGCGGAGATGGCGAGGTAGGCAGCGCCCATTTCCGCGTAGTCGTTATAAAAATGCTCGCGCCACTTCGGCACGCTGTCAAACACGTCGCTCTCTGCGCGCAGATACTTTTCGCGGCCGAGCAGATCGTCGCTCCAGTTCATCACGACCTCGCGGCAGCCCACGTCGTAGGCGGCGGAGGCGCACAGGCGCGCAAAATACGCGCACTCCACGGGGCTGGAGATCACGAGCGTCTGCCCCTTTTGCACGTTCAAGCCGATCTCGATGAGCAGCTTTGCATATTCCCTGAGTCTTTGTTCCATGTTACCTCCAAAGGAAAAGCGGCAGACGCGGTAACACGCCTGCCGCTAAAAGTAGGTTCGATACCGTTATACTTGTATCATACCACATTTCCTGCGGAATAAAAATAGCTTTTTTGTAAATTTCTTCCGTCAAATTCCGAGCAGAAGCGACGCAAAGCTGAAATAGATGATAAGTGACACCGCGTCGACGATGGTGGAGATGAACGGCGACGCCATCACCGCGGGGTCGAAGCCGAGCTTTTCGGCGAGCAGCGGCAGCGAGCAGCCGACCAGCTTGGCGAAAAATACAACGAACACCAGCGTCATGCACACGACGAGCGCGACCGTCGGCGTGACGGCGGCGTTGCGCAGCAGGAAGTGGTCGACGAGCAGCATTTTGAGGAAGTTCGCTCCGCCAAGACACACGCCGCACAGCAGCGCCACGCGGATCTCCTTCCAGATGACCTGCAAAACGTCGGAAATATCGACCTCGTCCAAGCTCAGCGCGCGGATGACCGCAACGCTCGCCTGCGTGCCGCTGTTGCCTCCCGTGCCCGTGAGCATGGGGATAAAGGCGTTCAAAATGAGGCACGCGGACAGCGCCGACTCATAGTGGCTTAAGATGATGCCCGTAAACGTGGCGGAGAGCATCAGGATCAGCAGCCACGGGATGCGCGCCTTCCACGTTTCCAGCACGCCGGTCTTTAAGTAGGGCTTATCGCTCGGCAGCATGGCCGCCATCTTTTCAAAGTCCTCTGTGACCTCTTCTTCCATAACGTCGATCGCGTCGTCGACGGTGATGATGCCGACGAGACGGTTTTCCTTATCGACGACGGGCATGG
>JAZLIU010000211.1:0-3475 GCA_045617565.1 Oscillospiraceae bacterium | reverse complement strand
TTTCTCGTCAGCTCCGCAAGGCTTCCGGCGTGGATGGTAGCCAGCAGTCCCACGCCGCAGTTTGCCGCCATGCACATGGCGCGGATGTCCTCTGCCGCCGTGATCTCATCAACAGCGATGATCTGCGGATTCATCGCGCGCAGCACCATTGGGATGCCCAGCGCCTTGGGACACGAGCACAGCACGTCCGTGTGGTTGCCCAGCTCCATCTGTGCGCGCCCCTGATACGATACCGCGATCTCGCCGCGCTCGTCGATGACCGCCACGCGCTGTGGGCGTCTTTCCCCGTCGCCCATCGACAAAATGCGGATCAGGTCGCGCAGCAGCGTCGTTTTTCCGCCGCCGGGCGGAGATAAGATGAGCGTGCTTTGAAAGGTTTCCCCGTCAAAAAGCTGTAGCGCACAGTCCGACGCGACGCCGATGTGCTCGCGCACGATGCGCAGCGAAAAGGACGAAAATTCGCGGATATTGGCGCTCGCGCCGTCGCGTATGACGACGGTGCCGCACACGCCGAGGCGAAACCCGCCGCGCACGCATAAGTACCCCTGCCGGATCTCCTCCATCGAGGCGTAGCGCGAATACTCGGTGACGGAGGATAGCATCTGCTCCAAGTCCTCCGGTGTGACAAGCGCGTCGCGTGAAAAGGCATCGACGCTCAGTTCCCCATCGGGCGTCAGCACCGTCATCGGTCGTCCCGCGCGCAATCGCACTTCCTCCACGCGCTCTTTCTGAACATCCGGCAGCACGAGCGCCATGCGCCGCAGCCTCGGCGGCAAGAGCGCCGCCGCCTGTTCGTAGCGTTCGATCGTTTCTGTCATCTTTATGACCATTCCTTTCTGCTGCACGACAAGGCACAAAACGACCATTGAAAAGGAATGGTCATAAGTGCCGTGTTTTTCGGTTGCCGCGCAAGCGGCGAGAAAAACGGCATTTCATTGATAAGGTTGAAACTTGTTTCAACCTCCCTTACGATAGTCCACTCTATGAGCGTGTCCCACGCTTTATGCAGGGTTTGTCCGCACCTGGGCAAGAAAAAAGCGGGGAAAAAATCCCCGTTTTTTCCGTTTTTTTCAGTTGCAGCCGCAGCAGCAGCTTCCACCCGTCCCGCCGCCATTAGAATCGCTGTCGGGCGAAATGGAATTGGGCGGGAAGAACTCGTCGATCGGGAAATCGACGCCCTCAAAGACCTTGCACGGATCCTCCGCACAGTTTCCGAGACTTGCGAGCATGCATTCGTTGGACGGCACGCAGTAGTCATACACGGGGATGAGGAGCTGCGTGTCGCGCTGGAGCGAGACCGTGGAGAACTGTCCGAGCGAAATGCAGATGCGGCGGATGATGTTCTCGTCGAAGAGGATGGGCTCGTCGAACGCCTCCAAGATACCCGCCGGTACGCCCGTGAGCGTGCCGCAGGAGTTGGGGCAGGGACACGAGCAGTTGCAGTTGTCGGCAAAGCGCGCACACAGCAGGATGGGATCGACCGCGCTGACGACGGCAACAGGGAGATTTGCCGTGAGATCGAGCGGCATATCGACCATGTCGGTCGCGGGGACGGACGAATAGACCTTGGCGTTGCTCTCGCTGCCGAAGAGCACCACGCGCTTATCAAACGCGGCAAGGCCCTCCACCTCGGTGTAGCGCGTGCCGCCCGTGAGCGCCTGGAGCGTGATGCGGTAGTAAAAGCGCATATCGACGGTGTAGAAGCCGCGGTTGAAGTTGACCGGCTCGACGTCGACAAAGGTGTAGAGCAGCTCCGCGCTGCCGCCGCGGATGCACTGGGCATTGGCGAGTACGCTCTGTGCGCTCGCCGTGGGGTAAAAGCGCAGATCCTCGATGCAATCCTTATCGCGGCAGGATGAGTAGATCTTTCTTGTGTGGATACAGACCGCCTCGCGGATGTTATTGCTTCCGCTGACAGCGCCTGCGGTTACTTGATCAGCCATAGTTCCGGATACCTCCTGATTTAAGTACTGCGAAAGTCCGGCTCTTCGCCGCTTTCTTTCAGTCCAGTCTATGCGATTGCGCCAAATTGGTGAGGAAACGCAAAAATTCCGCTATACAAAAGCGCCGAAATGCGGTATAATGGCACAAACCATCCACAAGGAGGCTCGCCATGGCTCACATCGGTTTCATTCAGGATAAGCTCGAGATCAAGTTTCTCATCCTCTACGTCGCATCGCGGCTGGTCGACGCCGTGCCGTTCGAGGCGATGCAGGAGCTGACGATGTGCGACGAGGGCGTGGACTTCTTCGACTTTTCCGAGTGTCTGAGCAGTCTCGTCACCTCCGAACATCTCACGCTCTCCGATGACGGGCTGTACGCCATCACGGAAAAAGGCCTGCACAACGGCGAGATCTGCGAGACGAGCCTCCCCTACTCCGTGCGTCTGCGCGCCGACAAGGGCATCACCATTTATAATCAGAAGCTCAAGCGCCGCGCACAGATCAAATCCGACGTCACGCCGCGGAAAAACGGCACCTACACCGTCACGCTTGCGTTTAACGATGACAACGACGAGAGCATCCTGCGCATGGACTTGATGGTGCCGAAAGAGAATATGGCAAAGGATTTGGCTGATCGTTTTAAAAAGAATGCCGAGCAGCTCTATTCCGGCATACTGGGCGCGCTGTTTGAAGAGCCGAAAGAGGAATAACCAAAAAATTTGACAAAAAAAGAAGGGCTTTTCAGCCCTTCTTTTTTGCGTTTCTTATTATTTTACCACGACGTTTTCTTCCCCGAAGCGCTCGGTGAGCTCGCGCACAAGGGACTCGCGCAGGTCACAGGTCGTGCCGATGAGCCTGCCCGTATCGGCAAGGCGGATCTTCACCTGATTTTCTCTGCCCTCAAAGAGATAGAGAATCTTTTGCAGCATCGCCATCTCGGGGCAATCCATTGACGGAATGCGCAGGTACAACGTGCGGCTGTCGCGCTTCGGAACGCTGTCTGTCGGCGCTGCCTCGCTGCCTCCCGTCAGCGGGCGTGCGGTGTCGCACATGAGCTGCGGCGCCTTCTCGTCGCGCACGCTCAGCGTTCCGGTGACAACGATGACCTGCCCCTCCTTTAAGTAGCTGCCGTACTGTTCAAGCGTGCGGGTGAAGCAGAGCAGCTCCATCGTCCCCGTGCCGTCCTCGAGCGTGACGTACGCCATGAGGGTATTCTTCTTCGTCGTCTTGGTCTTGCTCGACGTCACCACGCCAGCAAGTCTGACCTTTTGGCCGTCCTCGAACGTCGTCGGTCCATCCTCCTGCGCGAAGTCCTCCGTGATGCGGCCGATCGGCACGGCGCCGGACGCGCGGGCGAGGGCGCGGTAGGCGTCCATCGGGTGACCGGAGAGGTACAGTCCCGTGGTCTCCTTCTCCATCGCCATGAGCTCCTGCGGCGCGAATTCGGGAAGGTCGGGCAGGGTGAGCGCGCTTTGCTGCTGCGTTTCGACGCCGAGGCCGAAGAAGTCGATCTGCCCGTCGAGATTGGCGCG
>JAZLIU010000210.1:0-6956 GCA_045617565.1 Oscillospiraceae bacterium | reverse complement strand
CGTCGTGCAGCCAGCCGTCCACGCGGTCGACCTTGCCGACGACGCGCGTTTCGTTGCCGCCGTCCATGATCGTGATGGCGGGAAGCTGCCCGGCGGGGCCAAACGCAAGCTCGAACGCGAGCGGAGTAAAATCAGAATTTTTCAGTTCGTCCGCGACCTCGTCCATGATACGCTCGGCAGAAGCGCACAGGCGGCGGAACAGATAGCGGAAGCGCGCGGTCTTTTCCGCGAGGTCGGACAGGTTATCGTGGATATATTCGTCGATCGCGCGGCGCACCAGCTTGTGAAGCGCCGATTTGTCGAGCGTCCGGATGCCGCCCGCGTCCTTTGCCCACGCGAGCGTGTGCTCCATCACATCGTGAAGGAATGTGCCGATCTGCGGCGCGTCAAAGCCCGCGGCGGCGCGCTCTTTTGCACGCAGGCCGTAGCGCATGAAGTAGGCAAAGTGGCACGCCTTTGCCTTGTCCATGCGGGAAGCGGACAGCGTGATCGTGTCGCCGTAGAGCGCCTTGACGGCGGGGGTGGAGAGCCGCCCGCGCGTATACCTCGACGCGGATTCCATCTTGGAGAGCACCTCGGCATAGTCGCCGCTTTCGGCAAAATACTGCCACGCTTCCCCGCCGATGTGCTCGCCCGCGTACTCAAGCGCGGTTTCGGCGGTGCAGAGGCGGTATGTCTTATCCGCGTCCTCTTTTGTGAGCGTCACCGTCGGGCAGAGCTTTTGCAGCCGTCCCACAACGAACGAGGGGCGCAATTCCGCACCTTTGGCATCGGCGATGGGATAGGAAACGAGCAGCTTTTCCGTCGGCTGAGCGAGCGCGGCGTAGAGATTCTGCATCTCCAAGTGGAACTGCGCCATGCCGCAGGGCGCGAGATAGATCTCCCGCGCTTCGAGCGCCGCGCGCTCCTCCTCGCGCAGTACGCCGCTGTTTGGCGCGACGTTCGGCAGCACGCCGTCATTCGCGCCAAGCAAGAACAGCGCGCGCACCGTATGGCGGTCGTTGCGCGTCATCTCGCTCACGTTCACCGCGTCGAGCGTGACGGGGATCGTGCCGACGCTGTACTGCGTCAGAATGAGGCGGAACAGGCGCGCAAACTCCTCCGCGTCGAGCATACAGCCGCCGAGAATTTCCACAAACTGATCCATCACGTCGCACAGGATCGTCCACAGCTGCGCCGTCTCCTCCGCGCGCTGCGCGTCACCGGAGACAAAGAGCGTTTCCGTCTGCGCTTGCAGCGTTTCGGGAAGATGAATTTCTTCCAAATACGCGTAGAGCGCGGCGATCTTGTCGCGCGCGTCCGATGTGCCGCGGATGCCCGCGGCGAGGTGTGCAAACGGCACGCGCACGCGCTCGCGGTACTCGTTCACCGCGGCAAGGCGCGCGCTCGCGTGCTCGTCAAAGTCCGCGCCGTAGCCGTCAGGGTGCGCCGTCCACGCCGTTTCGCGCGTCCACATGGCTCCGCGAATGTCCCATTTGAGGACGTAGTTTTCCAGAATATCGACCTGCTCCGCGTCCAGTCCCGCAAGACCGGTCTTGAGGCAGCGGAACACGTCCTCGTACTCCATTTCACCCGACACCGCGTCGAGCGCGCCGACGATGAGCGCGAGCACGGGCTTTTGCAGAATGTCGCTGCGGCGGGCGCAGTAGAGCGGGATGCCACAGCGCGCGAACACGGTCTCGAGCGCGCCCTCGTAAGCGCTCAGGTCGCGCGCGGTGACGGTGATGTCGCGGAAGCGATAGCCGTCCTCGCGCACGAGGCGCAAAATCTCCGCGGCGGCGTATTCGCACTCGCTGTATGCCGTGGACGCTTCGTGCAGCGCGAGCGCGTCGGTCGGCTCTGTCCATGCTTCCGCACCGCCGAAAAAGCCGCGCTCCACGTGGTCGAGCTCACCGCGCACTTCGCTCTGCGGCAGCGTTTCTTCGTCGTACGGCACACCGACCTCGCGGGCAAGTGCGGTGAGCCGTTCGCGCACGCGCAGGCTCTCGGCAAACAGTTCGGTATCTTTTTTGTCGCCGAGCAGCGTCACGGTAACGCTGCGGGCGTTTTTGAGCATAATGCGTAAAATGTTCAGCTCGCGGCCGGTAAAGTAGGAAAATCCGTCAAGAAAGACGTCTTTCCCGTCTATGTACTGCGACGCTATCAGGTTTTCTTCGAGCTTTTGGAGTCGGTCGCGCGCGTCGCGGTCGTCGGTGTGGAGCTTGGCGAGATACACGCCGTAAAGAAGTGCGATGTCGCGCAGCTTGTCGCCGCTCTCGCCCTCCATATCCGCCACTTTTTCCAAAAGCGTTTCGGGCGAGACGGCATAGGCTTGCAGCTCCTCCATCACGGCGAGCAAGCTCTCCAAAAACGCCGCGCGCTGCGAGGGGCGGCGATACACCGAAAGCGTGGGCGCGAGCTCCTGCAGGCTGCGCTGGAGCGTCAGGAGCTTGCCGCCGTTGTCGAGCGTCACGTCCGCCGCGCCGCCGCAAAGCGACAGCACACGCTGCGCGAGCAGCTTGAACGTCAAGACCTCGGCGTTGCGCGAGGCGGTATCGCCGCACACCGTACAGACGTCGACCTCGGCGACGTGCGAGGCGTGCTCCGGCACGAGCAAGACCTGCTTGGAACGGTCGCCGAGCGCTTTGATCTCGCGCAGCACCCGTTCGGACTTGCCGCTGCGCGCGCGGCCCATCAGAATGTGGAGCATTTTCCCGCCTCCTTTTCCTGTGAAGTATTCTATCTTGTCTATTGTACCATAATCAGGACGAAACGCAACAAAAAGCCGCGCCCGCAAGCACATCTGCCTGCGGGCGCGGCGCCTTATTGAGAAATTATAGTGGTATCAGCCATTATTGGGGCCGCCCATCTGCATCTCTTCCGGCAGCTTTGGCTTTTCCGTCAAGACATTGCTTACGCTCTCCTGCTTCGGCTGCAAATTGCCCAGGGCTTCCGCCAGCTCGACAGCCTTGCTCGGATCGTACTGGGTGTAGAGCGTATTCATGGTGCCGTTCTGCGCCATCACGGTCAGCTTGTCGCGGTTTTCCTTGCTCTGTCTTGCAAACTGGCAGACACTGCGGACAAAGCCCTGATACTTTCCGCCGCCGAGCGCAGGGGATTCAAAGGAAACTTCGTTTTCGGCGCCCTCATCCTTGAGCACATTGTCCGCCAGCTCGGAATCCTTTTCGCTCACCTCACAGCCCAAAGACGCGGGCTTCAGGAAGGACTTGAGCACGTCCATCTCATGCTCGGTACCGTTCTTCTGCGGCGCCTCATTCTGCACAGCGGGCTCAGCAGCCTGCTGTTCCTTCTCCGGCTCTGCGGCCTTTTCCTCCGGTGCCGCCGGATTCTGCCGTGCCACGGCACGCTCCTGTGCATTGGCGCGGAAGTAATCCTTCATCTCGTTGAGCTTGTCGAGCTTCTGCTGATACTCTCTGCATTCTTCTGCAAACCAGTTTCTGTTGATCGAGTGGAGAAACTGCTTCACGCGCAGCAGGAAAGGCCGCTCCGGCTCCGGAAGCTGATCGACCCGCTCCCCCATCGTCATCGTTTTGCTCTTGTCGCTCCAGGACACAATGTGGGGATAATCTTCATTGTCTTTATAGACAAAAAGTTGTCTTTTGCCTGCCGCTTCCTTCACAGTGCCAAGATTCCACATCTTGCTCTTCATGTTGTCTCTGCTGGTAAAATCATCGCCGCCATGCAGAAAGATGGATTTCACTCCATTAATTCCTCTACTAATGCCCCTGCGTGTATCAAGGTCATGGCTGTACGTCCAGAACGCATCCCCCATGCCCTTTCCGGTCTCCAGATCCACCGTGATATTGTTGTTCTCGCACAGATCCTCAAGCGCCTGCGCAAAGTCCTTGTCAAAGAGCAGCTTGTACGGCGACTGCATACTGTATTCTTTTTTCGGCATATCGGTTTCCTCCTGATTGTTCTCTATCCTGTTTTCGGACGTTTCTTCCAATAATACTCCGAAAAACCGTTTTCGGTTTCATCTGTCAAAAAACATTTTACACATTTTTGCGATATTTTCAATATCATTCGGAAGAAAAAGCACCTTACATGACAAAAAGAGGAAGGCGTTTCCGTCTTCCTCTTTTTGTTTTGCCGCTGTCCCTTTAGGAGTGCTCCTTGCCCTCCATCGGCTCGGTCTCGCGGAAGAGCATCGTGATGCACCAGATACCGGCAAGCCCCACGAGCGTGTAGATGACGCGGCTCACTGTACTCATCTGCCCGCCAAAGAGGAACGCCACGCAGTCAAAGCCGAACAGGCCGATGCTGCCCCAGTTGAGTGCGCCGATGATGGAAAGCGTCAGCGCGATCTTATCGATGACCATGAAATTACCTCCTTTTGGTATCAGTAGGTCTTCCTTAGCGTTCCCACAAGCGGCAAAATCTATACGGCAAAATCCTGCGCCGCGCTTTTTTCATCTTGCAATTTTTGGTTTTGCTTTGTATAATATTTGTGATAATTTGCCGTGGTATGGCAACCGATTACTGAGGAGGAAACAAAAATGAACAAGAAATTTGAAAAGCTCGGCTTTTACCCTGCCGACATTCTCCTGCCGAAGAAGGCGGATATGAGCAAGTGGGCTGTTGTCGCCTGCGACCAGTTCACCTCCGAACCCGAATACTGGGCGCGCGTGGAAAAGACCGTCGGCGATGCGCCGTCCACCCTGCGCCTCATTCTCCCCGAAGCCAACCTCAAGGCCCCCAACGTCGACGAATTCATCGCCGACATCAACTCCTCCATGGACAGCTATCTCAAGGGTGACGTGTTCGAGACCCTCACCGACAGCCTCATCTACATCGAGCGCAGCCAGTCCGACGGCAAGATCCGCCACGGCCTGATCGGCATGGTCGACCTCGACCAGTACGACTTCACACCCGGCTCCGGCGCGCTCATCCGCGCCACCGAGGGTACGGTGCTTGAGCGCATTCCGCCGCGCGCCAAGGTGCGCCGCAACGCTCCCATCGAGCTGCCCCACGTCATGCTGCTGATCGACAACCCCGAAAAGACCGTCATCGAGCCGCTGACCGCCGCTGCCGGCAGCATGGAAAAGGTCTACGATTTTGACCTCATGGAAAACGGCGGCCACATCAAGGGCTTCAAGCTCTCCGACAAGCAGATCGACGCCGTTGCCGACGCGCTGGAAGGTCTGTGCGCGGACGAGGCGATGAAGGCAAAGTACAACGTCTCCGGCGTTGCGCCGCTGCTGTTCGCCGTGGGCGACGGCAACCACTCCCTTGCCACCGCCAAGGCGTGCTACGAGGAGCAGAAGAAGGGCAAGACCCCCGAAGAATACCTCAAGCTGCCCGCCCGCTACGCGCTTGTTGAGGTCGTCAACAACCACGACGATGCACTCCAGTTCGAGCCGATCCACCGCGTATTGTTCGACGTGGACCGTGAGAAGTTCATGGCAGAGTTCCAGAAGTTCTATCCCAACGCCCACGAGGGCAAGGGCGAAGGCCACACCATCGAGTTCGTCTGGGAGGGCGTTGACAAGTTCATCACCGTTCCCGATCCCAAAGTCCAGCTCGCGGTCGGCACGCTGCAGGCGTTCATCGACCAGTATCTCAAGGAGTTCGGCGGCGAGGTCGACTATATCCACGGCGACGAAGTGACCAAGGAGCTCGGCTCCAAGAAAGGCAACATGGGCTTCCTGCTCCCCGCGATGGGCAAGGATCAGCTCTTCAAGACCGTCATGTCCGACGGCGTTCTGCCGCGCAAGACCTTCTCCATGGGTCACGCGCAGGACAAGCGCTACTACGTCGAGGCGCGCAAGATCCGCTAATCGCTTACAGGGGGCGCGGCTTTGCCGCGTCCCCTTTTTTCAACTGTGAGGCTTTCGATATGACTACCATCACTCTCCCCGCGTATGCAAAACTCAATCTGACGCTCGACATTCTCGGTAAACGCGCTGACGGCTACCACGACCTTGCGATGGTCATGCAGTCGATCACACTCTGCGACGATGTGACCGTCACGCTGACGGACACGGACAGCATCGTCTGCCACTGCGGTGACTTGCCCGGCGACGACAGCAATCTAGCGGTCAAGGCGGCAAAGGCGTTCTTCACCGAAACGGGCATCGCGCCGCGAGGACTCGCCATCGACATTGAAAAGCGTATCCCGATGCAGGCGGGTATGGCGGGCGGCTCGACTGACGCCGCGGCGGTGCTGCACGCGCTGCGGACGCTTCTCGCGCCGGAAATATCGACAGAGCAGCTTGAAAAAATCGGTGAAACCGTCGGCAGCGACGTCCCCTACTGCGTGCGCAGCGGCACGGCGCTCGCCGAGGGGCGCGGTGAGAAACTCACGACGCTCAAAGCTGCGCCGCGCTTCCATGTTGTTGTCTGCAAACCGGACTTCCCGCTCTCCACGCCCGCGCTGTTCAAGCGCTCCGACGCGGTGGAGGTCGTCGACCGTCCCGACACCGAGGGGATGCTGCAAGCCATTGAAGAGGGCGACGTGCTCGGTATCTCCGCGCGGGTGTTCAACGTGTTTGAGGCTGTGCTGGATGAGGATGAGCGCGAGGTATTTGCCATCAAGGAGCGGCTTTTGTCCCTCGGCGCTGCCGCCGCCGCGATGACCGGCTCGGGGCCGACGGTGTTCGGCCTGTTCACAGATGAAAGCAAAGCAAAATCCGCCTACGACACGCTGAAAGCCGTTTATGCGCAGACATATCTTTCAGAATTTGTATAAAATGGGAAAACGCCGTCCATACTTGAGAGAAATCAGGCATGGACGGTGTTATGTTATGAAATATCGCTTGGAATACTCGCTTTTGCTCGCGCTGGCGGTGACGCTTTTGTGCTGCGCGATCCTGCCGCCGGACGCCCACGCCTGGTGGGGCACGGCGTTTTCGCCCCTGTGCGACGGCATCCTGACCGCAGACGGTGCGGGCGGCGAAATCATACTCAAAAGCAGGCTCTGGGAGCTGCTCATGCACCTGAGAACATAAAAACGA
>JAZLIU010000209.1:0-18327 GCA_045617565.1 Oscillospiraceae bacterium | reverse complement strand
GGCATAAAAAGACAGCCGCTTGAAGCGGCTGCCTGAAATGGTAATGCGGTGTCAAACTTTCAGCGCCCCTTTTAGGGGCTACGGTCGTAATAGCCCCTTCCAGGGGCTGGTCAAACCACCAGTTTACTGGTGGTTATGATTTCGGGAAAGTCACTGCGGATTACTCAAGTTCGAGCGGCAGGTGCTTTTCGATCAGCAGCTTCACGAACTGGCAGCTTGTGAATGCCGCAAATTTCTGATACTGGTCGGATTTTCGGCTGTCGGCATAGTCGCAGACGCTCTTGGCGATGATGGGCGTCGGGCGCGGCTGCGTCGCGTGCTCCGCGGCGTACATCACGGCGTATGCCTCCATGTCGAGACCTGCCGTATTGTGGAAGCTGTGCCGGATCTGTGAGTTGAGGATCTCCTGGTTCGCGACCACGGCCCTTCCGCTTGCCATCGGGCCGATGTAAACATGCGTCTCATTTTCGAGGGAGTCCGCGGCCTGCCGGATATACGGCAGGAGCCAGTTTTGCAGCCTGACGATCGTGGGACGCGGAATAAAGCCGACCTCGCCAAAGCGAATGTCTGCCTTTTCGGGGCTGACGAATTTGCCGGAGGAGTAGTTCCACACGACGTCGGCAAGCACCACGTCGCCGTAAAGCTGATTTTCGACGTCCGGCAGAACAACACCGGCGGCAATGCCGGTCATGATCAGGTACTTCGGACGGAAGTGGTCGATAAGCTTCATAGAGAGCGTTGCGCTCGCCGTCATCCCCATCTCGTCCTGCCGCGCCGTGATGACACGGTGGGAGACACCGTCGCGCTCAAAAGACGCCTCATAGTAGCACTGGTCATCCCCGGGGAAGCGCGTCTCTTTCCAGTCGTACATGCGCATGACGGCATCCGTCTCCGTATCGGTGACGCAGATGAGCGCCACGGCTGAAAGATAATGACTCATGTTTATGACCATTCCTTTCTACTATGTTACAAGACGCAAGGCAACCATCAAAGGAATGGCCATAAACGCCATGTTTTTCGGTTGCCGCGTGAGCGGCGAGAAAAACGGCATTTTGGGAGAAAGGTTGAAACTTGTTTCAACCTTTCTCCTTTTCCGCGTGGACCGCATCCGGTCGTCAGAACCGCACGTTCTGACAGCCTGGAGGGGGATACATTGTAAAATACAGAAATATTATATCGGAAATTCGGATTTTTCGCAAGAGGAAAAACGGAAGAGCGGACAAAAACAGCGGAGCATATAATCGCCGGACTTGATTGACAGCGCGAGAAAAATGTGCAATAATATAATATCGAAAGTATTAGTGAAAGTGCGCATAAGGCGTATGTATCAGAAAAGAAAGAGTGCCAAAGGATATGGATCTATTTGACAGAGCGCTGTGCTATGCCATTGAAAAGCACAGCGGACAAAGACGAAAGCTTGCAAAAATACCCTACATTCTTCACCCCATGGAGGTCGCTGCGATTGTCGGTACGATGACGGACGATCAGGCGACGCTTGCCGCCGCCGTCCTGCACGACACCGTGGAGGACACGGACGCGACGCTCGAGGAGATCGAGGAAAAGTTCGGCAGGCGCGTTTCGCTGATCGTCATGACGGAGACGGAGGAAAAGAGAGAGGGCATCCCGCCCGCGCAGACGTGGAAGCTGCGAAAGCTCGAAACGCTCTCGATGCTGGAGAACACGAAGGATCCTTCCGTCAAGATGCTGTGGCTGGGCGACAAGCTCTCCAACATCCGCTCGTTCTACCGCCAGATCAAAAAGGACGGCGACGCCGTGTGGCAGAAGCTCAACCAGAAGGATCCGGCGGAACAGGAGTGGTATTACCGCTCCATCGCCGCAAGTCTTGCGGATATGAAAGAGTATGACGCCTATCAGGAATATGTCAGCCTGGTCGATAAGGTGTTCAAAAAGGACAAGGAGGAAGCACATGAGATTTGAAATTAGAAACAATACGCTTGTCATCTTCCCCGAAGGACGCGTGGATTCCTCCAATGCCTCGGAGGTGGAGAGCGAGATCGAAGCGATCCGTGCGGCAAACCCGGCGGAGGAACTAATCCTTGATCTCGATGCGCTGGAATATATCTCCAGCGGGGGACTGCGCGTGATTCTGCGTCTGCGGAAGGAGACAGCGGCGCTCAAGCTCATCAACGCCTCTTCCGAGGTATATGAGATCTTCGATATGACCGGCTTTACTGAGATGGTGCCCGTGGAAAAGGCGTACCGCAGGCTCTCCGTCGAGGGCTGCGAGGTCATCGGCCAGGGCTCCAACGGTAAGGTCTTCCGCCTTGACGCGGATACGATCGTCAAGGTTTACTTTGATGCCGACGCCCTGCCGGACATCCAGCGCGAGCGTGAGCTTGCGCGCAAGGCGTTCGTTCTGGGCATCCCCACCGCCATCCCCTATGACGTTGCCAAGGTGGGCGACAGCTACGGCTCCGTATTTGAGCTTTTGAACGCCAAATCCTTTGCCAAGCTCATCGTGGCAGAGCCGGAGAACCGGGACAAGTACATCGAGCTGGACATTGACCTGCTCAAGAAGATCCACGCGACCGAGGTCAAGCCCGGCGATATGCCCAACATGAAAGAGGTCGCGCTGAAGTGGGCGAAGTTCCTGCACGGGCATCTTCCCGACAAAGAGCAGGAAAAGCTTGTTTCACTCATTGAGGCAGTTCCCGAGAATTACCACATGATGCACGGCGACTACCATGTGAAAAACGTGTTGATGCAAAACGGGGAAGTCCTTCTCATTGACATGGACACCCTTTGCTACGGCGATCCCGTCTTTGAATTCGCCTCGATTTTCCTCGCCTATCAGGGCTTCGGTGAGCTGGATCACGAGGTGACGAAGGAGTTCCTCGGGCTTGAGTATCCGCTCGCAACGGAGATCTGGAACAAGACGCTGCGCCTGTATTTCGGAACGGATGATGAAGCGGTGCTTCAGACCAACGCCGACAAGGCGAGGATCATCGGCTATACCCGCCTGATGCGCCGCACGATCCGCCGCATCGGATATGACGATCCGGAGGGCAAGGCGATCATTGACAACTGCAAGGCAAAGCTCACGGAGCTCCTTGCGCGTGTCGATACGCTGTGTTTCTAAAGAGTGCTGAAAAATTTTGATATAATCATAAAGGAGAACAGATATGGAAATCGTAAAAAATCTTAACGGTACCGCATTGGACATCGCGCTCATCGGCAGACTCGATACCACCACCGCTCCCGCGCTGGAAGCGGAGGTCAACACCGCGCTCACGGGCGTCAAGGAGCTTGCGTTTGACTTTGCCAAGCTTGAGTACATCTCCTCCGCCGGCCTCCGCGTGCTGCTCGCCGCGCAGAAGATCATGAATAAGCAGGGAAAGATGACCGTTCGCAACGTCAGCTCCGACATCGCGGAAGTCTTTGAGATCACCGGCTTTTCCGATATTCTGACGATCATTTGATTGGCTCAAACGGTAAACTAAAAAGAGACGCCCGCGGGCGTCTCTTTTTTTGCGTATTTAGAGGTTCTTAGTAATCGTCAGGATGTTCTTGCCGTTCTCGTATTTGTATTTCATATCGTCCATCGTATTCTTGACCAGGAAGATGCCCAGTCCGCCGATGCCGCGCTCCTCTACGGAAAGCGTGATGTCCGGATCGGCATTGGTCAGCGGATTGTAAGGGATGCCCTCATCCTCAAAGCGGATGCAGACGCCGTGCGGCTCATCCTTTTCGATGACCGAGACCGTGACGGGACCGGGCGCTTTCCGGTAGCCGTACTTGACGATGTTGCTGTAAAGCTCGTCGATGGCGACGCTGATCTGAATGACGGATTTCATCGGGCAATCGAGCTTTTCAAGCTCCGACTCAACAAATTCGGTCACAGCGGGAATGTCGCTGATGGCGGCTTCGTCAAAGTGGATAGAGGGCACGGGCGGCGTGCCGACGTACTTGAGCGCGACCATCGTGATATCGTCGAACTGCGGCGCATCGCCTACGAAAGCGTCCACGTCGGACTTGACGAAGCGGCACAGCTCCTCCATATTCTCAAATTCGCGGGAATTGACCGCATCCAGCAGTCGATTCTCTCCGTAAAGCTCTTTGTTCATATCCGTCGCCTCCGTAACGCCGTCAGTATAAAGGAAGACAATGTCGCCGCGCTCGAGCTGCAGCTCCTGCGGCTTATAATTCACGCCGTCCATGCCGGCGAGGACGAAGCCCGCGCGGGAGCGGAGGTATTCAAACTTCCCGCCTGCGGCGTGACGCACCAGCGGCGGGTTGTGACCGGCATTCGCGAAGCGGACGAGACCGGAGGAAAGGTCGATGCCGCCCTGCCATGCCGTGACGAACATACCGGCGTCGTTGCCCTCGCACAGAGCCGCATTTCCGTGGGTAAAGACCTCGTTGATTGCTGCGCCGCTTTCCGTCAGGCTCTTGAGCTCGGTCTTGGCGCGCATCATGAACATGGCGGCGGGGATTCCCTTGCCGGAAACATCTGCGATGAGGAAGTGGAGCTTGTCGGAGTCCGTCATGTAGAAGTCATAGAAATCGCCGCCGACTTCCTTGGCGGGATTCATGCTGGCGAAGATGTCAAAGTCCTTGCGCTTGGGGAAGGCGGGGAAGGAGCTGGGCAGCGCGGAAGCCTGAATGTTCTTGGCAAACTCAAGCTCGGCGTCGATGCGTGCCGACGCCTCGTCGATATAGCGCTTGAGCGTGTCGACGGTGGAGTTGATGTCGTCGGAGAGGGAGGCGAATTCCTCGTTGGAACGGACATCGACGACCACGCCGAGATCGCCGCCCGTGATCTTGGCAAGGGAGGAGTTGATGTCCTTGATCTGATTGACGACCACCCGCTTGATGAGCAGGTAGATCAGTGCGAACAGAGCCCCGAAAACGAGAATTTCCATAAAGGTGTTGACGTAAAGCGCGATATTGCGCATCTGCAACGCCTCGTCCACCGGCAGGGCAGCTGTCACACAGTACCCCTCTGTCGTATCATAGCGGCAATAACACGGCACGCCGTTGATGGTAAGAAGGAACGTGCTATTCGGCTGCTGGGAGGAGATCTCCTCCGCAGTTCCCTTCATGACGTCCTGCGTGATCTCCTCGGGGGAGCTGACCAGATGGAGACGTTCATCGAGAATCAGGATAAAACCGGTTTTCCCAACGTGGCGGTTTTTTGTCAGACCGTCGACCTGCATATCGATATCGCCCTGGAACTGGCTGGAGTTGTATCCGATCTGAATGAAGCCGGTACCGTAGCGGACGCCCGCGTACTTTCGCATGATCGTTTCGTCATAGGTGATCGGACCGTACTCCTGCACATACTGCCTCTCCCCGTTGAGCAGGCACAGGAACTCCGCAGACTGCTCACCGGACGCAAAGTCAAAGCCGATATAGTTCGGATTGGTGCTCTCCGTGATGATGCCGTTTTCGTCAACGATGCTGATCTCCGCGATACCGTACCACGCCGCGATGCTGCTGAGCTTGACGTTCTCTACCTCGCCCGCGACCTTTCGCGCCAGCACAAGCATATTCTGATCAGACGCATCCAGAATGTCAGCGGAGGTCTCATCCAGCGCGAGAGAGAGCAGTGAATCTGTCTGACTGACTGCGATCTGATCCTGCAGACTGAAAACGAAATAAGAGGTCACGGCGAACGCCAGAACGACCGTTAAGAGCAGCCAGCGCTGGATCGTCTGAGAAATGCGGACCTTTTCCTGTCGAAAACCGAAGTTGAAGATGCCGTCCTTGGCAAGAATCGTCAGAACCATCCCCGCGAGCATTACGGAAACGCCGTTGGCGATGATCATGGGGACCGAGCAGGCTTTGACAACGGTCATCGCCTTTTCGGGCGTTGCCATGTTGGTGATGAACACCATCGTCAGGTGAAAGACCTCCATCACGACGCCGGCGGCACACGAGATGAGCCAGCCGGGCTTCTTGTCCTCGAACATGAACTTGCGCAGCGCAGCTGCATAGAAGCCCGCGATGATGGTGGAGACCGTGCACGCCACGCGCGTAAAGGTGCCGATTCCCCAGGCCACCGCAATCCAGCGCTCAATACCGCCGATCAAGCCGGCGATGATACCGGCGGGGGCACCGAACAGGAGGCCGGCGACCAGAACGGCGGCATCACGGCAGTTCACCTGTGCGCCGTTCATCGGGATGCCCCATTCGGTTCCGATGATCGCCAGCGCACCGAAGATGATACCGTAGATCACCTGCTTGACGCCGCCTTTCAGCTCGCCGAAGGGGGTTTTCCCATCGAGCAGATACAGCACGGCTGCCGCTGCGACAGGCAGCAGTGCGGCAATACTCAACTTGATATACGAATCGCTCATATGCATCATTCCCTTTTCTTTTTTGCCTTGCCTCGATCGGCAAAAAATATCAACAGACAATGAATTATACCATTTTCATACTATCCCGTCAACCACACCCCCCGCATCCAACCGACAAAACGCAAAAAAAGCGAAAATGGCTTTCCTTTTCCGCTTCCCTGTGGTATAACATTTGAGAACAAAACGAGGGAGGCGATGCCGGTGAGAACGGACAATCTCGGATCTTTGCACACGTCTGCCGCGCGGGCGGAGCTGTACCGTGACCGCGTTGAGATCACCCAGAGGAAGGGCGCGCTGGCGGGGCAAACCGTCAGCGTTTCACTTGCGCAGGTGCAAGGCGTCGAATTCCACGAAAAAAATCTGCTTGAGGGCGCGTTCCTGCTGTTCCGCGCGGAGGGGATGCAGGAGCTGACGTACTCCGTGATATCCGGCCACAAAATGGTCAACAAGGGCCGCATCGACCTGACAAGGAGCGAAACGGACGAGGCGAGGACATTCTGCGCACTCGCGCAGGAGGCGCTCGAGCAGTACCGCGCGGGGGGATTTGGCGGAGAGTATATTGTCGTGTGCGGCGGCGTGAATATGGACATCGGTGCGCGCTCCTTTGCGCCGCTTCGGGAAAAGGACTCCAATCCCGGCTGTGTTGAGGTGAGTCTCGGCGGTGTGGGGCGCAATATCGCGCACAATCTGAGCCTGCTGGGGGTCGATGTGTGCCTGCTGACCGCGTTGGGCGAGGATGTTTATACCGCGCAGATTGAACGTTCCTGCGAGGAGCTGGGGATCGACCTTTCCCACGCGCTGCGCGTGAAGGGGGGCAAAACGCCCGCCTATGTGTACATCGGCGACGAGCACGGCGATATGGCGCTGGCGGTATCCGACATGGCGATCTGCGAGGAGCTGACGCCGGAGTATTTTGCCTTGCAGCTTTCCCTTTTGAACGATGCGGCACTGGTCATTGCGGACGCCAATCTTCCGCAGCCGTCGCTGCTTTACCTCGCCGAGCACTGCACCGCGCCGCTCATAGTTGACCCCGTGTCGGTCAGTAAGGCGGAAAAACTTGCGCCTATCCTAAGCCGTATTCACACGCTCAAGCCGAACAAAATCGAGGCGGAGCTGCTCTCCGGCATTCCCATCCGCGACGAGCAGAGCCTTTTCGTGGCCGCCGATGCGCTCTTATCGCGCGGCGTGCAGCGGGTATTCATCTCGCTTGGCGAGCAGGGCGTCCTTGCCGCCGAGGGCGAGGAGAAAATTTTGCAGGAGATCTGTCCCGCGCAGGCGAAAAACGTCACCGGCGCGGGCGACGCGCTGACGGCGGCGCTTGCGTGGTCGCAGCTCAAAGGGAAAGATCTTGCCGGGAGCGCGCGGCTCGGCGCGGCTGCGGCGGCGATCGCGGCCGAGGGTGAAGAAACGATCAACCCGGCGCTGTGCGAGAAGAACTTGCTTTCGCGTGCGGCAGAGCAGACAGATGGATAGAGAAAAGAAGGATAGAACAAATGCACCTCTTAAAAACCGCTAAGCGGTTTATCAAAAACCATACCGTGACCGTTGTGGCGTTTGCCGCGGCAGTCATCACGGCGATTCTCGTCCCGCCGGACGCGGCATATCTTGATTATTTTGACCTGCGGACGCTGACCTGCCTGTTTTTGACGCTTGCCGTCGTCTGTGCGCTGCGGGACATCAAATTTTTCACCATTCTTGCCCGAAAGATTGTCATGCTCACGGGCAATCTGCGAACGCTCACGCTGGTTCTGGTGTATATCACCTTTATCGGCTCGATGCTCATCGCCAACGACATGGCGCTCATCACATTCCTGCCGCTGGGCTACTTTGCGCTGTGTGTGACGAAAAACGAAGAGCATATGGCATATGTGTTCATTTTGCAGAACATATCGGCAAACTTGGGCGGGATGCTTACACCGTTCGGAAATCCGCAGAATTTATATCTCTACTCTTATTACGGCATTCCCACGGGGGAGTTCATGCGCATCATGCTTCCGCCGTTTTTGCTGGCGGTGGCGATGCTGACGCTCGGCTGCCTGCTGCTTAGACCCACGCCGCTTTCTATCACCGAGGAATTCCCCGAAAAGCTTAACAGGCGGCGCACGGCGCTGTATCTGGCGCTCTTCGCGTTTTCTCTTCTGATCGTGTTCCGCACGATACCGTATTGGACGGGGCTCATCCTGATCCCCGCGGTGCTGCTCGTGCTCGACCGTGACGCGCTCAAGTCCGTGGACTATCCGCTTTTGGCGACGTTCGCGTTTTTCTTCGTGTTTTCGGGCAACATGGCGCGCATCGACGCGGTCAATGCGTTTGCCTCGGCGCTGCTGGCGAGAAGTCCGCTGCTGGTGTCAGAGCTTTCCTGCCAGTGCATCAGCAATGTGCCCACGGCGATTTTGTTGTCGAAATTCACAGGGAATTACCGCGCGCTGCTGCTCGGCGTCAACATCGGCGGCACGGGAACGCTGATCGCGTCGCTGGCGAGTCTGATCACCTTCAGCGAGTACCGCCTGCTCTACCCGGGGCACGGGAAGCGGTATTTCCTGCTCTTCACGCTCGTCAACGCGATCTTCCTTGTCGTGATGACTGTCGCGGCATATTTTTTCTTCCTGTGATACAAAAGGACGGAGAAGCTTGCTTCTCCGTCCTTTTGTGAAAGCTTTAGCCGGAATTTTACCAGGCGTGCTTGGCTCTCGACTGCTCGGCGGTCATGCCGAAGCAGCTCATATCGACACGCCCGTACTGGTCGCCCCAGGTGACGTCGATGTGGTACTCCACACCGTCCAGAGTGGCGACGGTCCAGATGTGCGTGTCGTTGAACAGCGCAGTGCAGTCGATGCCCTCGAGCTTCAGAAGAAGGTTGTACGCGCCCGTGTAACCGTCGCACACGGCGACGCCGCTGCACAGCGCACCGTAGGCGGTGTGGCTGAGCGAATCGTCTGCCACCTTACCGTTATCATAGCGGCAGTTCTCGCACAGCCAGGCGAAGTAAGTCTGCGCGATCTCATATTCGCTCATCCCGTACGAGAGCATCCCCGTTTCCCACAAAAGGTCGTGCATGGCGATGGCGCGTTCCATCGTCCGCACGCGGTAAGCGGCAAGCTCCGAAGGGCTGCGGGCGGTGGAGGAGAACGTGAGATAGGCGCGGCCGGTGGAGTAGGCGCGGCAGGCGACCGCGTTATACATCTGCTCGCAGTACGCTTTCACCCGCGGGGTAAAGGCGCGTGTGAGCGCCGCAGCATCGGCGGCGGTCAATGTGCGGGGATAGGTGAGCATGACGGTGTCCTGCCCCGCGGCATGCGCCTGACGGACCAGCGCGTCGATGGCGTTCACGTCATCAAAGGCGGGCGCGGTGCTGACCTGTTCGGGCGGGCGAACAAGGTCGGAAAAGGTCGTCCCTGCGACGCTGCGGTAGGGGAGAACCGTCCAGTCGGGCGTCAGGCGCAGCTCCGGCTCGACCATGCGGGTGAGCAGCGCCGCGACCTCCGCGCGCGTGACCGTACTGGCGGGGTGAAAGCTGCCGGTATCGTCCGCGCCGACGAGGATGCCCTGGCGGTACATCCAGAGGATCTCCTGCTGATAGGGCGTGTACTCATCCACGTCGGTGATGAAGCCGCGGCTGAGATAGGCGTCCGTAACGAGCTGGGCGTTGCGGTCATCGTACCACTCCTGCGGCAGCGTGGCAGCGAAGATGCACGCCATCTGCGTACGCGTGGCGGGAATGTGGTAATCGGGGAGCGTAAACGGGAGAAGCTCCGCTTCCTCCAGATAGGCAAGGTAGGGATCGAACCAGTTCGCACCCGCCTCGTTGCGCTCGAAAGAGACCGCGCTGCCGCCGTTTTCATAGGTGCTGTGCAGCCGCGCCGAGAGCGTCAAAAGCTCGGCGACGGTGATGCTGCCGTCGGGTGCGAATACGCCCGCACCCCGTCCCTCCATCAGACCGTACTCATACACGGAGGCGGCGTAGGGAGCGTACCAGCTGCCGGCGCTCACATCGGTAAACGCACCGTCATAGGAGAGCGTGCGCTGAAAGACGGTGCGCTCAGGGACGCTTTGCGCCTGCGCGGCGACGCACAGAAGCAGAGTCAGCGGCAGAAGCAGGGATATGATACGGTGCTTCATCGGTTCGGTCTCACTTTCTTACGGTACTAAAATATCCATATCCTCGAGGGCAATGGGTTCGCGGTAGGGATTGAGATATTCGTTGACAAGCGTCAATGTTTCCTCAGGATCGACGACGTACACGGACTCTTTTTTATAAAAACCGGAGCCGTCGCCGGGGAGCGTGTGGAACGAGACGGCGTCCATGCCCATGGAGAGCGCCTCGGTGCCGAGCCAGACCAGATTGCCGGTGGTGAGGTCGGTCTTGACGTATTTGAAAAAGACCTTTGCCATCGCGGGGATATTGTCGATCTTCAGAAGTTGCTGCGCGACCACCTTCAAAAACGCCTGCTGCGTGTCGATGCGCCCGATGTCGGCGGTGGCGTAGCCCGAGCCGTCGTTATTCTTGCGCCAGCGCACGACCTCCATCGCCTGCTGTCCGTTTAAGTGCTGAAGACCCTTGCTGTAATGGATGTGCAGATTCTGATACGGATCGTCATAATCCATGTTAACCGGCACGTCGAAGTCCACGCCGCCGATTTGGTCAACAAGAGAGATAAAGCCCTTGAGGTTGACCGTGACGTAGAAATCAACGGGGATGCCGAGGAGATTTTCGATCTCCTCCTGTAACAGCTCGGTGCCGCCCTTGGCATAGGCATAATTGAGCTTGTTGCTCGCCCAGTCGTGATGCAGCAGTGTATCGCGCGGGAGACTGACGAGCGAGATCTTTTTGTTGGGCTGATCGAAACTGACGAGAATGTTCGTGTCGCTGCCGCCGTTGTCGTCATCAAGGCCGGAGACAAGGATCGTATAGCAGTACTCCCTGCGCGCATTGACGGGGACTGCGGGATCAGCGTCCTGCTCGTCCGCATTCTCCGGCGAAGTGTCCGTACTTTGGGGCGCGTCAATCACGGGCTCCGGTGCGCGGACGAACAGCTTCACGCCGGCGAATACCGCAACAGCGAGAAAAAGCGCAGAGAGCAGCACGGCGGCAAGGCGCTCAGAGCGCTTTTGGGACGTTTTTTTCTTCATGGGATCACCATCTCTTTAGGTTTACAATAATTTATTATATCCCCGCCGAAGGAGAACTACAAGAGGGAAAAGACGGCACCGGAGAAAATTCACAATTTGTCAAAATATGTCGTCTTTTCCTACCCGAAGGATCCGTCTGACGGGAAACCCCGTCAGACGCCCTTGTATTTTCTGCGTGTGGCGAGTCCACCGCGGATATGCCGCTGCGCCTTGTTCTCGTCAAGGATCTCCTTGACCTGCAAATAAAGCGTGCGGTTGAACTGCGGCAGGCGATCCTGCAAGTCTTTATGTACGGTAGACTTGGAAATGCCGAATTTTTTGGCGGCGTTGCGTACGGTGGCGCGGTTCTCTATGATGTAAACGGCGAGATTGCAGGCCCGCTCTTCCATGTTTCCCTTCATAACGATCCCCCATGCGGCTTGCGCACAAATTGATGCTTCATCTATATGTGCGCGCAGCGGGGGATATGCGCGAAATGCGCAGGCGTTGACAGGGGAAAGCGCTCTGCCCTATAATAGAAACAGCACAGAAACAGATAGCGGGGAGATGACACGATGAAGATCTATTTTTGCGGTTCCATCCGCGGCGGGCGCGCCGACGCGGCGCTCTACCGCGAGATGATCGAATTTCTCAAGCGGTACGGCACGGTGCTCACCGAGCACGTCGGTGATCCCGCGCTGACGGACAGGGGCGGCGACGGTACGAGCGAGGACATCTGGCGGCGCGACACAGCATGGCTGCGCGAAAGCGACATCGTCATCGCGGAGTGCTCCACGCCGTCGCTCGGCGTTGGGTACGAGCTGGCGTTTGCGCGTGCGCTCGCCAAGCCCGTCCATGTGTTTTACGGAAAGAATGACGGCCGCCTTTCCGCGATGCTTGCGGGCGATCCGCAGTTCGGCATTCATTATTACGCAGATGCGGACGAGCTGTTCGCTGCGCTCAAAGCCGTGATGGATGCGGCGAAATAAGAAACGGAAAATTTTTCGTTGACGCGGGGCGAAATTTGTCGTAAAATCACACCAGAAGGACAGGAGTCCGCAAAACGAAAAATGTAGGAGGCTTCGCATATGGGCAAGTTTGAGATCAAAAAGGTCAAGACCGGCATCAAGTTCAACCTCAAGGCAGGTAACGGCGAAGTGATCGCCACATCCGAGGTTTATTCTACGATGGCAAGTTGCAAAAACGGCGTCGCCAGCGTGCAGAAAAACGCCCCCGTCGCCGCGCTGGAGGATCAGACGGTCAAGGGTTACGCCACCGAGAAGAACCCCAAGTTTGAGGTCTACACCGATAAGGCGGGCGAGTTCCGCTTCCGCCTGAAAGCCACCAACGGCCAGATCATCGCCGTGGGCGAGGGCTACAAGGCCATGAAGAGCTGCTTGAACGGCATCGAATCCGTGCGCAAGAACGCCGTTGATGCAAAGATCGTTGTCGTCGAGGAATAAGAAATAGAGCAAAAAAGTTCCGCCGAAAGGCGGAACTTTTTTGCGAACATTCACCATAAACAGCTTTTTGACAGTCTCATATATCATTCCGGCATAAAAAACAAGTCTTTGCCAAAATTAAGTTGAAAAGAATGGCACAAAGGCGTATAGTGGCAGAAGAAAAAACACGGATGGAGGATTGCGATGAAAGCAGCACTGGCCATTATGGCGGCGGGCATGGGCTCGCGCTACGGCGGCAGCAAGCAGGTCGACGGCATCGGCCCAAACAACGAGATCTTGATGGAGTATTCTATTTTCGACGCGGTGCGCGCGGGCTTTACGAAGATCGTGTTCATCATCAAGCCCGAGATGCTTGATCTGATGAAGGGACTCTGCGGCGACCGCGTTGCCCAGATGAAGACGAAAAGCGGCGAAGCTGTCGAGGTCTGCTACGCGTTCCAGGACTTCACCAGCGTGCCGAAGTTCTACCATATTCCGTCTGATCGCGTCAAGCCGTTCGGCACGGCGCACGCCGTGCTCTGCGCGCGCGAATTCGTCACCGAGCCGTTTGTCGTCATCAATGCCGACGATTATTACGGTGTGGACGCGTTTGAAACGATCTATCGGGAGCTTTCCGCGCTGCCCGATGAGGGTGCCGCCGCGATGGTCGGCTACAGCCTTTGCAATACGGTCAGCGAGAACGGCACGGTCACGCGCGGCGTGTGCCATGTGACGGACGGAAAGCTTGACAAAATCGTCGAGACGTTCAAGCTCAAGCCCTGCGCGGACGGCAAGATCCGCGACATCCGAGAGGACGGCGACGGGCCTGTTTACGCCGACGATACGCCGGTGTCGATGAACTTTTGGGGTTTTACACCGTGGATCTTCGGGCAGCTCGAAGCGTATTTTGACGCGTTTTTGAAAAATCTTGCACCTGATGAAATCAAGGCGGAATGCCTGCTGCCGAGCCTGATCGGGGAGCTGATCGAAAAGGGAGAGCTTTCCGTCTCCGTGCTGCACTCCGGCGCACGCTGGTTCGGCATGACCTACAAAGAGGATAAGCCGATGGTCGCGCAGGAGCTAAAGAAGCTGCACGACGCGCTCGTCTATCCTGCGAGCTTGCACTAAACACAATCACCTTCGGACATACTAAGTCCGGAGGTGATTTTTTTGGAGAATCGCAAGAGTCACACGGGAAAGCTCCCGTATCACATCGCGCCGATGGCGGAGCCGCGCTTCGGTCAACCGGAGAGCTGCGATGACCTTATCAACAAGTACGGCACCTACAATATCCAGCCCACGGCGGACGCGGAAAATACATTTCCGCTCATCGCACCGGGACTGCCGCGGGAGTGGCGCGAGATGAAGCTCGACAAATACGACCTCGAGCGGGAACAATAGGCACAAAAAGGCACGGTTCAAGGTCTGAACAGTGCCTTTTTGGCGGTGTACGCGGGAATATGGATCCCGTTGCACAATAACAATCAACAAACAAGACATTTTTCGCTTTGATTGGAAAGGAGGGTGTCCATGAAGACATTACATTTTGAAGTGCAAAAACAGCGGATCGGGATGCCGGAGTGCGCTGAGCTTGTCGCTGATTCGGCAGAGATCTACGAGGCGGAATTTACCTTTGACGCCGCGTGGGACGGTTTTGCGCGCACGGCGGTATTCGAGTGCGCGGGGCAGCGGTGCGAGCAGCTGCTTGTGGATGACCGCTGCATCGTGCCCTGGGAGATCCTGCACGCGGACGAGTATCTGCGCGTGGGCGTGTACGGCGTCAGCGGCAGCAGGATCATGCCGACGGTCTATTCCCGCCCGATGTACGTCGCGCAGGGCGCAGAACCGAGCGAGGAAGCGCGTGAGCATTCGCCGGACGTATTCGATCAGATCACGGAGATCGGGCGGCAGGCGGCGGAGGCCAAGGAGCTGTGGGAAAACATGAGCGCAGAGGCGGAAACGCTCCCTGCGGGAACGAGCGCCACGGCAAGCTACTCGGACGGTGTTCTGCATCTCGGCATTCCGGACGGCGGTGTGTCGAGCTGGAACGACCTGACGGACAAGCCGTTTGAAAGTCTCGGCGAAAACCTGAAGGTCGTCGGCGGTGCGCTCACCGTCGATACCGCACCGAACGTGCAGCAGGACAACACCAAACCTATCACATCCGCAGCCGTCTACACCGAGGTCGGAAACATCACTGCGCTGCTTGCGCTGATTTAAGAAAGGGGACAAATCATGTCTGTTTCAACTGAAATCACAAGAATTACCAACAACCGAAATACCATCCGCAATAAGCTCGTCAACCTCGGCCTTGCGCAGAGTGCCGACACGCTGGACGATCTCGCGGACGCCGTAGACGGCATTGCCAACCGCGGCGCACCCAGCGCCGAGGTGCAGGAGGGACAGAGCTACACCATCCAGCCCGGTTACTACTCCGGCGGAAGCGTTTCCGGTGTTGCCGGCGGCGGCAACTACAATCTGCAGGCCAAGAGCATCACGCCCACCAAGCAGCAGCAGTCCGTCGCACCTGACGCGGGCTATTATGGCTTGTCCGGCGTGACCGTTGCGGCGATCCCCGCCAACTTCAACGACACGTCCGCTGTGACTGCCGTTGCCGGTGACGTGCTTGCCAACAAGACCATCGTCAACGCCTCCGGTCAGACCGTTGCCGGTACGATGCCCAATAACGGCTCGGTCAGCAAGACGCTGGACGCAACGGAGGACAATCAGAGCTATACCGTTCCTGCCGGCTACCACAACGGCAGCGGCAGCGTCGGCATCGTGCTGGAGGAAAAGAACGCAACCCCGTCCGCATCCGCGCAGAATATCACGCCGACTACGGGCAAGGTGCTCAGCAAAGTGACGGTGAGCGCCATCCCCGCCATCTACGGCGACGCCACCAATGCGGATGCTGCGGCGGGCAATATCCTTGCAGGCAAAAAGGCGGTCGTCAAGGTGGACGGTGCGGCAAGCCTCGTCACCGGCTCTATGACGAATAACGGCGCGATCTCCGGCAGCATCGACGGGCTGACCACGACGAGCTATACCGTTCCGGCGGGCTACACTTCCGGCGGCACGGTGAGCCTGAACAACGATATTGAGACGGCGCTTGCCGCCGTTTAAGGCGGTGGCGATATGAGCATTCAGAGCGAAATTGAAAGAATCAACGGCGAAGTGGACGATCAGGCGGAGCTGATCGAGCAGATCGAGGCCGCGCTGGCAGGAAAAAGCGGCGGCGGAGCGGCGGTGATCGAGCCGCTTTCCGTCACCGAAAACGGCACTTATACCGCGCCGAGTGGGGTGGATGGGTACGACCCCGTGACGGTCAACGTGCCGCAGCCGAGCGGGAGCATCAATATCACCGAGAACGGGACGCATAATGTTGCCGCATACGCGAGCGCAAATGTCAACGTGCCAACCGGCACGACGAAGAATATTCAGTACAGCAATGCTGTCAGCAAGGTGACAAACAAAACGAGCTACACGGAAACGAGTGCGTCGATAACCGTTGAAAAAAGCGGCAACTATAAGTGTTCCTGGATCCATTATGCTGCCGCTTCCAGCTCCAGCTACTATCTGACAAGGCTTTACATAGGGAACACAGCGGCAGGCTCGACACACGCCTGTCCCGCTTACAACGGCACGTCAGGCTGGGTGGCGACCGAAAACAGTATTGCCTTGACCGAGGGACAGACGGTAACGGTAAGAGCGAGAACGAGATCGGGATCAAGCTATTATACCGTTGCCGGTATGCTTGTCATTGAGGAACTATAAGGAGGGGCGGAATATGTCAACACCGATTGAAAACAATACAGCGGCACTTCATGACCTGCTGGAAGACGTTCAGAACCTGCCGGACGCGGTTCTTGAAACAGAGAAAGGCGCACCGAACGGCGTTGCAACGCTGGGAAGCGACGGCAAGGTGCCGAGTTCGCAGCTGCCGGAATCGGGCGGCGTGAAGTCGTATTACAATCAGTTTTCCGCAAGTGATTGGAGCGGCGGAACTATGGTCATTTCCGCAGCGACACACGGCCTTGCGGGGACGGAGGTCTTAGCGCAGTTTTCCGCCCTGGTAAGCGGAACGTACTACCCGAATACATGGAGCGCGATGGAGAGCTATGCGACCGTTAACGCAACAACGAGGGCAATTACGCTGCACAGCGAGAGCGCCTATGCCGGCGCGGTGCTGCTGATCGGCTGACGGAGAGCATGCCGCGGCGAGAAAAACGATATAAGGAGTGGGGAGAGCGGAACGCTCTCCCCGCTCCTTTTTGGAAAGGTGTTGCAGAATTTCTCCGTGCGCTTTATAATAATCCCACAGAATTATTAAGAACGATTGCATCCGAGGGAGCATAGGGGGAAGCATTATGGCGATGAGACCGAGGGGACGCGAGAAGAATATCACAGGTATGGGGAAGGACATCTTCCGCCGCGGCAGCGGCATGGGAACCGGCTCCGTCGGGAACGCGGGTGGCTACGGCGGGCGCGGCTACGGAGGGCACGGCGGCGGCAGTACGGGCGGCGGACAGAATCGCTCCGGCGGCGGTGGCGGTTCGCTGATTAAGATCATTCTGGTGCTCATCATTCTGCTCGGCGGAGGTGGCGCGGGACTGAGCGAACTGCTCGGCGGCGGCTTGATGCCCACCACACCGACACAGGACTACACGCAGTACGCAAGCCCCACGCAGATGAGCAATATGTTCTCCGGCTTTTCCCAGACCTCAAGCGGCTGGGACGCGGGCGACAACACGGGCAAGCTCGACAAGTCCGTGGCCTCCGGCGCACGCGACAAGTATACGAAAATTCTCGGAAACGGCAAGGACACCGTGACGGTTCTCGTTTATATGTGCGGCACCGACCTCGAGTCCGGCAGCGGCATGGGCACCTCCGATCTGCAGGAGATGGCGAACGCAATGCTCGGCAAAAATGTCAACCTGCTCGTCTACACCGGCGGGTGCAAACGCTGGCAGAACAGCATCGTCAGCAGCAGCACCAACCAGATCTACAAGGTCGAGGGCGATGGCAAGCTGAAGTGTTTGGAAAAAGATCTCGGCAGCAAGGTGATGACCGATCCCGCGACGCTGGCAAGTTTTATTCAGTACGGCGTGAAGAACTATCCCGCCAATCGCGTATCGCTCATCTTCTGGGATCACGGCGGCGGGTCGCTCAGCGGCTACGGCTACGATGAAAAGCACGCCTCCGCCGGCTCCATGACGCTCAAGGGCATCAACGAGGCACTTAAAAACTCCAGGACAAAGTTTGACTTCATCGGCTTTGACGCCTGCTTAATGGCGACGCTTGAAAACGCGCTCATGCTCGCGCCCTACGGCGACTACCTCATCGCCTCCGAGGAGACGGAGCCGGGCGTCGGCTGGTACTACACGAACTGGCTGACCGAGCTGTCGAAAAACACCTCTATGCCCACGCTGGAGATCGGCAAAAAGATTGCCGACGAC
>JAZLIU010000208.1:0-10437 GCA_045617565.1 Oscillospiraceae bacterium | reverse complement strand
GTTCCTTGCCATCCGCGAGAACATGAGCATCCGTCGCTTCTTCCGCATCGAGGGCGGCGTGTGCGTTCCTTACGTCCACATGAAGGGCAAGATCGGCGTTCTCGTCAATCTCGAGGTCGAGGGCTGCGACGCCAGCGAGATCGGCGCCAACGTCGCCATGCAGATCGCGGCGCTCAATCCCCGTTTCTGGGATAAGAGCCAGGTCAGCCAGGACGTTCTTGATGAAGAGAAGAAGATCATGATGGCTCAGATGGACAACGATCCTAAGATGGCCGGCAAGCCCGAGCAGGTCAAGGAAAAGATCGTCGTCGGCAAGCTCAACAAGTTCTATGCCGAGAACTGCCTGCTCCAGCAGGAGTTCGTCCGCGGCGACCTGTTCCAGGGCTCTGTCGAGAACTATATCGCCGATGCCGCCAAGAAGCTCGGCGGCAAGATCAGCTTCAAGACCGCCGTCCGCTTTGAAAAGGGCGAGGGCATAGAGAAGAAGCAGGAAGACTTCGCAGCCGAGATCGCTTCCATGGTCAAGAAGGCGTAATTCTTTCACAGAACTCAAAAGACCGCTTCCGTTGGAGGCGGTCTTTTTTTGCGCAAAAATGCATTTTGACGCTTTCTGTCTGCCATATTTTTCGACAATTTGCGCGCAGAAAAAGGGGATTATCAAAAAAATGCAGGAGAAATGCAGGAAAAGTTGCAAAAATCCTTGTAAAATGAGAAAGCAGCTGTTATAATAAAATGACTGTTATATGTGGAAGTATGTTTTCTCAATCTGATTTTCCGAGGTAAGCATGGACAACCCTATTTTTAAGCTGGAGAGCGTGGTGCATGAGAAGAGCGCGGAGGCCCTGCAGGATTTTGAAGGCCCGCTCGATCTCATTCTTTTTCTGCTCTCGAAGAATAAAATTGAAATACAGGACATTCCCATTGCGCTGATCCTTGAGCAGTATCTTGCGTATCTGGAGCAGCGCAAACAGCTCGACCTTGAGATCGCGAGCGACTTCATCACGATGGCGGCGCACCTGATGTACATCAAGACGCGGATGCTGCTCTCCATCGAGGATGAAGAGGCGCAGTCCGAGATGGATGAGCTGATCGCGTCGCTCAAGGAGCGGCAGCAAAAGGAGACCTATGTGCGCATCAAGCTGCTCACGGAGACGCTCGGACCTATGAGTGAGTTTGGCCGCAGCATCATGACGCGTACACCAGAGCCGATCCAGCACGGCAAGGTCTTTGACTACGACCACGAAAAGGCCGATCTGATCCTTGCGATGCAGTCCGTTTTTGACCGCGGGGAGAAGATGGCGCCGCCGCCCGTGGGCGCATTCAGCGAGATCGTCCGGCGCGAGCCGTACTCCGTTGCCGACAAGTCGAGCGAGATCGTCAAACGGCTCAAAAACTTCGGCATCACGCGCTTTTTGCTCCTGTTCAAGGGTGCACGCAGCCGCAGCGAGATCGTGGCGACGTTCATCGCGGTGCTGGAGCTTTGCCGCTCGCGCATGATCCGTCTGACCGGCTCGTCGGACACCGACTGCACGGTCGACTGCGTACCGGACGCGCCGGAGAGCGCGGCAGTGTAAAAAATCCCCTGTATTTGGGAATACTCTGAAAGGAAACTCAGATCCTATGTCTCTGGAATCTTTAGATATTAGAGAACTTGAAGCCGCCGTTGAGGGCATTCTGTTTGCCTCGGGCGAACCGGTACACATTGAGCGCATCTGCATCGCGCTGGAGCTTGACCGTCCCACGGCGGAGCAGGTTTTGCAGCGTTTGGGCGATTATTATTCCTACGAGCGCCGCGGCATTCGCCTCGTGCGAATGGAGGACAGCTATCAGCTCTGCTCCTCGCCGGACTATGCCGACACCATCCGAAAAGCGTTTGAGATCCGCAAGACCGCCAAGCTCTCCCAGCCCGCGCTGGAAGTTCTGACGATCATCGCCTACTATCAGCCCACCACCCGCGCCTACGTCGATCAGGTGCGCGGCGTGGACAGCTCCTACACCATGAGCCTCCTTTTGGAGCGCGGCATGATCGAGGAATGCGGCAGACTTCAGGTGCCGGGACGGCCGCATCTCTACCGCACGACGAAAAAGTTCCTGCGCGACTTCCATCTCGGCTCACTCGAGGAACTTCCGGAGATGCCGGGCGTCGAGACCGACGGTCAGCTACGGCTGACGGAGGATGGCAGCATCCTCGACCCGCGCACGCTCACGGCGGAGGAAGAGCACGAGGAGACGGCAAAAATCTGATAAAAAAACGACGAAACTATAGGGGAGGAGGTGTCTGCTTGACGGCGTTTCTTGTAATCGGGATCATTTTGTTGATCCTTTTGCTTTTTGTTAGCGTGCGCGTCGGCGTGATCCTCCACTTCGGCGATCAGACGACGCTGAAGCTGCGCATTGGCCCTGTCAGAGTGACGATCCTCCCGAAAAAGAAGAAAGAAAAGGGTACCGCAAAGGCGGATGCCGCGCCCAAAAAATCTGCTCCCCCAAAAAAGAAGAATAAGCTCACGCCGCTTGAGGTCTATGACCTTGTGACCACTGTCATTTCGGGACTCAAGGCGATGGCGCACCGCGCGGGCAAGCACCTGCGTGTCGATCCGCTGGAGCTTTCCGCCGTGATCGGCGGCAGCGATCCCGCAGAGATCGCGCAGCGCTTCGGCATGGCGAACGCCGCCGTATGGTCGCTGATGCCGCAGGCGGAGGAGATTCTGCACATCCCCGATCCCGCCATCCATCTTGATATGGACTATAACGCGCCGCGAACGGTGGTCTCCGGTACGGTAGGACTGTCGTTTCGCGTCGGCAATCTGATCGAATTTACCGTGGCGGCGGCAATCCCGCTGCTGAGATGGTACAAAACCTATCGCAAAGCGCACGCAAACGGGCAAAATCCCAATGAGGCGGCAAAGCAAGCAACGGAACAAACAGAGGAAAAACTGTCTGCATAAGAAAGGAAAGGAACCATGGAGAATAACGAAAAAAGAGCGCCCCTGAGTGAACTGATGGAAACCACGATGTCCAAAATCAACGAGATGGTCGATTCCAACGCCATCGTCGGCGAACCGATCACCACGGCGGACGGCGTGACGCTCATCCCCATCTCGCGCGTCAGCTTCGGTTTCGGCAGCGGCGGCACCGATTACGGTAGGAACACGGATAAATTCGGCGGCGGCGGCGCTGCCGGTATCAAGGTGGAACCGGTGGCGTTTCTGGTCGTCAAGGACGGCACCGCACGCTTGATGCCCGTGGGCATTCCGGCGCACTCTCCGCTCGACCGTGCGCTTGAGATGGTGCCGGGCATTCTGGATCGTGTCGAGGGCTTTATCAACAAGAAAAAAGAAGCAAAAGATATTTACTGATTTTAGGGCATACTAAGACCATTCTTGTTTGAGGAGTGGTCTTATGCCGCGCATCATGCGCCGAATTCTTGCAATTTTCCTTGTAGCGCTTAGTCTGACAAGCGATATAACTTGTCAGGCGTCCGCACCGACGGTATCTGCCGAAAGCTATGTTTTGATGGATGCGGACAGCGGGCGGGTGCTGCTCGGCCAAAACGAAACGCAGGAAAAGAGTATTGCAAGCACGACTAAGATCATGACCGCGCTCGTGGCGATCGAGAACAGTCGGCTTTCCGACACCGTAACGGTGAAGAAATTGCACCTGAAGGAAGGCTCTTCGATGTACCTCGCCGAGGGCGAGGTCGTGACGATGGAGGCGCTTTTGTACGGGCTGCTGCTGCCGTCCGGCAACGACGCCGCGGAGTGTATTGCCGATCATTGCGGCGGCCGCGAGGCGTTCGTTGAGAAGATGAACGAAAAGGCCGAAGCACTCGGTATGACGCACTCTTCTTTCAAAAACCCCAGCGGCCTCGATGAGGACGGTCACTATTCCTGCGCGCTCGACATGGCGCGTCTTGCCGCGTATGCGATGCAAAATCCGACGTTTGCACGCATCTGTGCAACGACCACCGCGACGGTCGGGGAGCGCGTGATGGGCAATCACAACAAGCTCCTCGGCACGGTGGAGGGCTGCATCGGACTGAAAAACGGCTTTACGGACGACGCGGGACGGACGCTTGTGACCTGCTGTGAGCGCGACGGTCTGCGGCTCATCGCGGTCACGCTGCACGACAGCTACGATAAGGTCGACCATGGCGCTCTCTATGACTACGGTTTTTCCGCGTATCACCGCCAAAGCGTCGTGCGCTGCGGCGCCGTCTGCGGAACGGTCGTGGTGCGCAGCGGGGCGGAGACGAATGTGAAAGTGCTTGCGGCAAAAGGTTTTGCCTGCTCCGTAGCCGACGGCGAGGAACTCATCACGCGGCTTGATCTTCCACAGAGCGTAAACGCGCCGGTGGAAAAGGGACAAACGCTTGGCGAGCTTGTGATATTGCTGCACGGCGAGGAGATCGCCCGCGTGCCGCTTCTGAGTGACCGCGCGGTGAGTGCGGCAAAAACGACGAAAAAATCGGGCGCCGCCGAATGGCTCTACCGGTTATTGACGAAATGAGGTGTACCGATGGCGGAGCGACTGCAAAAACTGATCGCGGCGGCGGGGCTCTGCTCGCGCCGCACCGCAGAGGAGTGGATCACGGCGGGGCGTGTGAGCGTCAACGGCGTCACCGCGACGCTCGGCGCCTCGGCAGATCCGGATACGGACACGATTGCAGTCGACGGCATCCCATTACCCGGCGGCGCGAAGCGCTATCTGATGCTCAATAAGCCGCGCGGCTACGTCTGCACGCTCTCGGATGAAAAAGGACGGCCGACAGTCGCAGAGCTGGTGAAGGGCTGCGGTACGCGCGTCTTTCCCGTCGGGCGGCTCGATCTGGACTCCGAGGGATTGCTGCTGCTGACGAACGACGGGGAATGGATGCAGCGCATCCTGCATCCGAAGTACGAGGTGGACAAGGTCTACCACGTCAGCGTTGCGGGCGACGTAAAGGGTGCGGCGGAACGGTTGGAGCGGATTCGCAGCATCGACGGCGAGCCGCTTGCGCCCACGCAGGTGGAGGTACTCCGCAGCGGAAAAGAGACGGCGGAGCTGCAATTCACCATCCACGAAGGGAAAAACCGCCAGATCCGGCGGATGTGTGCTGCGGTCGGGCTGCACGTCAAGCGATTGCGGCGCGTAAGGGAGCATCATCAAACGCTTGGTGATCTACCGAGCGGACAATGGCGAGACCTGACGGAGAGCGAGCTCTCCGCATTTGATAGAGATTGATAGAGGAAAGAACTATGGCTAAAAATATCTTACATATCATTGAAAAGAGCATGGGGAGCCTCTCCAAGGGGCAGAAGCTCATCGCGCGCTTCATCCTGGACAACTACGACAAGGCGGCATTCATGACCGCGAGCAAGCTCGGCAAAACCGTACAGGTGAGCGAATCCACCGTTGTGCGCTTTGCCACCCAGCTCGGCTACGACGGATATCCCAGTATGCAGCGCGCGCTGCAGGAGATGATCCGCGGCAAGCTGACCTCCATCCAGCGCAATGAGGCGTCGGACGGCGCACTCGGCGGATCGGAGCTTCTGACGAACGTGGTTCAGCGCGATATGGAGAATATCCGCATCGCCATCGACCAGTCGGATGCCGCGGATTTTGAGCAGGTGGTCGATACCGTTACCTCCGCACACCGCATCTATCTGGTGGGCTTCCGTTCCTCCTCGTTCCTTGCGGGGTATCTGAATTTCTACTTCCGCATGATCTTTGATAACGTGGTCATGGTGCAGGGCGGGGCAGCCGGCGTTTTCGATCAGCTTTTCCGCGTGGCGCCGGGCGATGTGGTCATCGCGATCTGTTTCCCGCGCTACTCCGAGCTTGCCATCAAGGCGGTGCAGTTCGCCAAGGATCGCGGCGCGACCGTCGTGGGAGTGACCGACAGTGAGATGTCGCCCATCTATCAGATGGCGAGCAATTCGCTGCTCATCCGCAACGAGATGATCTCATTCGTGGACTCGCTTGCAGCCCCCATGAGTATGCTCAACGCGCTCATCCTCGCAGTCGCACGCAAGAAGGGCGCGGACATCTCCGCCACCTTCTCCGAGCTTGAGCGTGTGTGGGAGCGCTTCGGCATCTTCGGCAAGGTGGAAGATGAATAAGACTTTGATCGTGATCGGCGGCGGAGCTGCCGGTATGATGGCGGCGATCTGCGCTTCGCGCATGGGCGCCGCTGTCACGCTGCTTGAGCCGAATGAACGGCTGGGCAAAAAGGTGAACATCACGGGAAAAGGCCGCTGCAACGTCACGAACGACTCGACAAGCGACGAGCTGTTAGCCCACGTTCCGCAGAACGGGCGCTTTCTCTACTCCGCCTTTTCCCGTTTCGACGGACGCGACACGATGGCGTTTTTCGAGGCGCTTGGCGTGCCGCTCAAGGTCGAGCGCGGCAAGCGCGTTTTCCCCGTGTCCGACCGCTCGTTCGACATCACCGCGGCGCTGGAACGTGAACTCAAGCGACTGAAAGTGCAGTGGGTACGCGATCGGGCGACGGCGCTTTGCATCGAGGGCGGGCGCATCGTCGGCGTGACGGGGGAGAAGGGAACCTATAGCGCCGTGGCGGTCATCGTGGCGACCGGCGGCGTGTCCTATCCTGCTACCGGCTCGACGGGCGACGGCTACCGCTTTGCCGAAAGCGTGGGACACACGGTCGTCGCGCCGCGCGGCTCTCTCGTACCCGTGGAGTGCGACGATCCCTGCTGCGCGCAGATGCAGGGACTGAGCCTCAAAAACGTGACGCTGACGGTCAAAAATCAGAAGAATAAGGTCATCTATTCCGAGCTCGGCGAGATGCTCTTCACGCATTTCGGCGTGTCGGGGCCGCTGGTGCTGTCCGCGAGCGCACATATGCGCGATTTTGAGAAGAATACCTACCGCATGTTTATTGACTTAAAGCCAGCGCTCGACGAGCAGAAGCTCGATGCGCGGCTGCTGCGCGACTTTGAAGAGCGCGCCAATCAGAATTTTGCCACGGTGCTCGGCGGACTTGTCAATAAGAGCATGATCCCCGTGATCCTCGAAAAAACGGGCATTGACGGCGAGACGAAAGCGCACTCCGTCACAAAGGAGCAGCGCAGAACGCTCTTGCAGACGCTCAAGTATTTTGAGCTGCCCGCTTCGCGCCCGCGCCCCGTTGCCGAGGCGATCATTACCTCCGGCGGCGTCAAAGTGGGGGAGATCGACCCGCACACGATGGCGTCGAAAAAGGTCGAAGGCCTCTATTTTGCGGGCGAAGTGCTGGACGTGGACGCCTACACGGGCGGCTTTAACTTACAGATCGCCTGGGCGACCGGCAAGACGGCTGGAGAAGCTGCGGCAGAGAAATTACAAAGTATGTAAAGCACTACTACATTACAGATAAAGCGGGAGAAGTAACGATGAAAAAGCTCTATTCCGTCGCAATCGACGGCCCCTCCGGCGCGGGAAAAAGCTCCGTTGCCAAGGCGATCGCCAAAGAATTGAATATCCTCTACGTCGATACCGGCGCGATCTACCGCACCATCGGATTAGAGATTTGCCGCCGTGGGCTCGATCCCAAGAGCAAGACGGATGTGCTTTCGGTCTTGCCGGAGCTTGACATCCGTATGGCGTACGGCGATGATGGCTTGCAGCATATGCTGTTGAACGGCGAGGATGTGACGGCGGAAATTCGTAAGCCGGAAATTTCGCTCTACGCCTCCGATGTGTCGGCGATGGCGGAGGTGCGGGAATTTCTGATGGAGATGCAGCGCGACATGGCGCGCAAAAACTGTGTCATCATGGACGGGCGCGACATCGGCACCATCGTCCTGCCGTATGCCGACGTGAAGATTTTTCTCACGGCGTCGGCGCAGGAGCGCGCAAGACGGCGTTTTCTTGAGCTTCAAAAGAAGGGCATGGAAAAGCCCTACGAAGAGATCCTCGCCGAGCAGGAGCAGCGTGACTACAACGATACGCACCGCGCCGTCGCCCCGCTCAAACCGGCGCAGGACAGTGTGATCGTCGATACAACAGGGTTTGAATTTGAGCAAAGCAAAGAGAAAATTCTTTCGGTCATCAGGGAGAAGCTTTCACTATGAGTCCTATCATGAAGTACATTTTCCCCGTCCTGTATTATACGCTGGGGATGCTGTTCCGTCTGTTCTACCGCGTGGAGGCGGTGGGACTTGAAAACGTGCCGGAGGGCGGCGTGCTGCTCTATCCCAACCACTCCGACGCGATCGACCCCGTGCTCATTGGCGCGTGCCTATCGGTAAAGTTCGACCTGAAGCTGCACACGATGGCGAAGGATAGCCTGTTCAAAAATAAGCCCTTTGCCGCGTTTATCCGCTCCCTCGGCGCATTTCCCATCCGCCGCGGCGAAACGGATATCCAGGCCGTCAAGCACGCGATGCAGGCGCTGCGCGCGGGCGACAACCTGCTGATGTTTCCCGAGGGAACGCGTGTGCGCGGCGGCGTCAGCGTGCATGAGGGTGTCCCCGTGCGGGCGCACTCCGGCGCGGTGATGATCGGCATTCGCACGGGAGCTGTGATGATCCCCGTCTATTCCGGCGGCGAAAAGAAGCTCTTGCGCAAGACGCGCATCGTGTTCGGCAAGCCCTATGAGCCGGTTTATTCCGGCCGCCACGGTACGTCCGAGGAGCTGGAGCAGATCGCGCAGGATATGCTCGCGCAGGCGTATGCGCTCGGCGGTGAGAAGGTCGGGGAGGCGCCGGTATGCAGGTGATCCTTGCCAAAACCGCCGGTTTTTGCTACGGTGTTGCGCGGGCGGTGAAGATCGCGCGCCAAACTGCGACGCAGGGCGGAGGCGCGATGCTCGGCAGCATCGTGCACAACGCGAACGTCGTTTCCGAGCTGGAACGAGCCGGAATGCGGCAAATTGCGTCGATCGAAGAGGCAAAAATGGGGGAGACGGTGCTCATACGCGCACACGGCGAAAAAAAAGAGATTTTTGACGCGCTGCGTGAGCGCGGCGCGAACACCGTCAGCGCGACCTGTCCCAATGTGCAGCATATCCAAAAGCTCGTGACGCAGGCCGAGCAGGAGGGACGAAAGGTCGTCATCATCGGTGAAGCGGAGCATCCAGAAGTGCTGGGTATCGCGAGCTGGTGCACAAGGCCCCTGATCTTCGGGAGCGTTGACGAACTGTCCGACTATGCCGCTGCACACGCGGATTTGGCTGATTTGCCCATTTCTCTGGTGGCGCAAACGACCTGTATTCGTGCGGTTTGGGAAAGTTCCGAAAATTTTCTAAAAAAACTGTGTACAAATGTAGAAATACATGATACAATATGCGACGCTACGCAGAAGCGCCAATCGGAAGCGGCCGAAATCGCTGCGAAGGTTGACGTGATGGTGGTCGTGGGCGACCGAAAGAGCGCAAACACGCGGCATTTAACTGAAATCTGTCGAGAGAGATGCGGCAAGGTCTATCAGATCGAAAACGCGGACGAGCTCTCACCGGAATTCTTTTCCGGATGCCGCGCGGCGGGCCTGACGGCAGGCGCGTCCACTCCTGCGAGTATCATTATGGAGGTATTAACAACAATGACGGAAGAAATCAAGACCCTGGAAGGAAACGAATCCTTCGAAGAAATGCTCGAAAAATCTTTTAAGACTTTAAATACAGGAGATAAGGTGACCTGCGTCGTTACCGCGATCGGCGCTACGGAAGTCCAGGTTGACGTCGGCTGCAAGCAGGCCGGCTACATTCCTGTTTCCGAGCTGAGCAGCGACCCCGATGCCAAGCCCGAGGACGTCGTCAAGGTCGGCGACGAGATCGAGGCTTACGTTGTGCGCGTCAACGACGTGGAAGGCTATGCCACGCTTTCCAAGAAGCGTCTCGACGCTGTCAAGCTCTGGGAAGACATCGAGACCGCCGTTGAGAACAAGACCGTTCTCGAAGGTGTTGTCACCGAAGAGAACAAGGGCGGCATCGTCGTGTCCGTCAAGGGCGTGCGCGTGTTCGTTCCCGCTTCCCAGTCGGGTCTGCCCAAGGACAGCGACCTCAGCCAGCTGCTCAAGCAGAAGGTTCAGCTCCGCGTGACCGAGGTCAACCGTGCCCGCCGCCGCGTGGTGGGTTCCATTAAGTCCGTTACCAACGAAGCCCGCCAGGCCGCACTTGCTGCCATTTGGGAGAGCATCGAGGTCGGCAAGCACTATGACGGCGTTGTCAAGTCCATGACCTCCTACGGCGTGTTCGTCGACATCGGCGGCGTGGACGGTATGGTTCACATCTCCGAGCTTTCCTGGAGCCGCATCAAGCATCCCTCCGAGGTCGTTGCCATCGGCGATCATCTCGATGTGTATGTCATCGGCTTCGACACCGAGAAGCACAAGATCTCCCTCGGCGTGAAGGACAAGTCTCAGAACCCCTGGGATGTCTTCATGAACACCTACAAGGTCGGCGACGTTGCCAATGTGCGCATCGTCAAGCTCATGACCTTCGGCGCCTTTGCCGAA
>JAZLIU010000207.1:0-5913 GCA_045617565.1 Oscillospiraceae bacterium | reverse complement strand
TCCGTTCTCGTTTTCCTGAACAAGTGCGACCAGGTCGACGATGAAGAGCTCCTCGAGCTCGTCGAGATGGAAGTTCGCGAAATGCTCAGCTTCTACGGCTTCCCCGGCGACGACACCCCGATCGTCCGCGGCTCCGCTCTGAACGCTCTCATTTCCGAGTCCACCGATCCCGCTGCTCCCGAGTATGCCTGCATCAAGGAACTCATGGACGCTGTTGACAGCTGGATCCCCACTCCCGACCGTAAGGCCGACATGCCCTTCCTGATGCCCGTTGAGGACGTCTTCACGATCTCCGGCCGCGGCACCGTCGCCACCGGTCGTGTTGAGCGTGGTCAGCTCAAGCTCGGCGAAGAAGTCGAGATCGTCGGTCTCACCGATGAGAAGCGCAAGACCGTCGTTACCGGTATCGAAATGTTCCACAAGCTCCTCGACTACGCCGAGGCTGGTGATAACGTCGGTACTCTGCTCCGCGGTGTTGCCAAGACTGAGATCGAGCGCGGCCAGGTTCTCTGCAAGCCCAACTCCATCCAGCCCCTCACCAAGTTCGTTGGCCAGGTCTACGTTCTGACCAAGGATGAAGGCGGCCGTCACACCCCGTTCTTCAACAACTATCGTCCCCAGTTCTATTTCCGCACCACCGACGTCACCGGCGTCATCACCCTGCCCGAAGGCACCGAGATGTGCATGCCCGGCGATAACGTCGACATGAAGGTCGAGCTCATCACCCCGATCGCTATCGAAAAGGGTCTCCGCTTCGCCATTCGTGAAGGCGGCCGTACCGTCGGTTCCGGTGTTGTCATCGAGATCGAGCAGTAATCTGCACTGATAAAAAGAAAGACACGCTTTTGCGTGTCTTTCTTTTTTGCACTTTTGAGAGATGGACGGAGAAATTCACTCCTTTGCGGGATACTCCAGCCCCGCCATGAAGCCGTTCTCCCCTGTGCAGACGATGTCGCCGGCGACAACGGCGCCCTCGCAGACGTAGAGATCCGCCTGACAGGCGCCCGCGTGATCGGGGTAGTTCGTCACGGTGTAGGTATAGCGCTCGAGCGTCTTGCCGCACAGAGCGCTCAGGTCAAAGCCCTGCTCAAGCTGCAGCGCGTTGTAGGACAGATACGGCTCGACCAGCTCATCGGGCAGCGGCACGGAGAGCGTCTCCACCGGCTCGCTTTCGACCTCCCAGCCGCGCGAGCGCAGATAGTCCACGCGCGCGTCATTGGTGTCGGCTTTCACGGCGTCTGCGTTCGGCTTTTCGCCGCGGCTGAGCAGCGCAACGGACAGAGCGATCAGGGCAAGCAGGCACACGGCGGACAGAGCCGCCTTGCGCCTGGAAAACTTTGCAGTCACGATGAACATAGAAACACATCCTTTCCCGATATTCCTATTCCCAAACGCGCCGAAATATGATAAAATTCCGACAGAACTCGAAAGGTGGAAAGACATGGCACAGGAAAGACTGGACAAGATCATCGCGTCCATGGGGCGCTATTCGCGCCGCGAGGTCAAGCAGCTCGTCAAAGAGGGACTTGTCCTTGTGGACGGGAAGATCGCGCGCAGCGCGGAGGATAAGTACGACGCGGAAACGGCGGAAATCACCGTCGCGGGCGAAATACTTTCCTATCGCCGCTTCACCTATGTGATGCTCCACAAGCCCGCCGGCGTACTCTCTGCCACGGAGGACGGGCGCGGCGAAACGGTGCTCGACCTTTTGCCGAAGGAATATCGCAAGATGGGCCTTTTCCCCGTCGGACGGCTCGATAAGGACACGGAGGGACTGCTCCTGCTCACGAACGACGGCGAGACCGCGCACGATCTGCTCGCGCCGAAAAAGCACGTGGACAAGGTGTATTTTACGCGGGTTTCGGGCACGCTCACACAGTCCGACTGCGATGCCTTTGCCGCCGGCATGACGCTGCGCGACGGGCTCGTGTGCCAAAGCGCGGGGCTTACCGTTCTCTCCACCGGGCAGGAGAGCGAGGCGCTTGTGACCATCCGCGAGGGGAAGTTCCACCAGATCAAGCGGATGCTCGCCGAGCTTGGGAAGCCCGTTTTATACCTGAAACGCCTGCAAATGGGACCGATTGAGCTCGACGATGCACTACATATAGGGGAGTTTCGCCTGCTGACGCCCCAAGAGATTGAACAAATCGCCCATAGACAAAGTAACCAATAATCCGGGGCTGCTTTGTTGAGAGACAACAAGAAACGCTAACGAAAGTGACAAAAAAAGGATAGAAATTTGTTCAAAAAAGAAAAAATATCTTGCAAATTCTGAAAAGCCAAAGTATAATAAGAGAACTTGATTGACAAAATGCACAAAACGAATCAAGAAAAGCTTTAGGGGGACATTCGTATGTCTGGTAGAATTTTTCAGAATATCGTTTTGCAGTTCAAGGAGAGCACCGACACCGTGCTCGGCGTGATCGACTCCGAGGGCACCGTCATCGCCTGTACCGATCTTTCGGAGATCGGACGCAAGTGGCCGCAGCTCGTATCGGCGATCAACGCATCGGAGGGCGAGTGCGTCGTGCTGGAGGGGAAGACCTTCAAGACGCTCTCCGGCTGGAGCGGGCAGTTTGACTTTGCCGCCTTTGCCGCGGGCGAAGGTGCGAACAGTCGCACCGCCTGCGCTATGGCGTGTGTCGCGCTCAACACGACCAAGAGCTATTACGAGGAGAAGCACGACAAGGCCTCCTTTATCAAGAACATCATTTCCGACAATATTCTCATCAGCGACATCTATATCCGCGCCAAGGAACTCCATGTGGACGCGGAGATCAACCGCGGTGTGTTCGTCATCCGCAAGCTCGACGACAGGACGGACACGGTGACGGTGGAGACCGTGCAGGCGCTCTTCCCCGACCGGCAGACGAGCTTCGTGCTCTCCATGGGCGAGACGGACATCGTGCTGATCCACCATCTGAGCGAAAATGCCGACACGGAGGAGCTGGAAAAGATTGCCGAGCAGCTCGAGCAGGGGCTGCGTGTGAATGGCGAAAATGCCACTGTCATCGGCATCGGTACGGTTGCCGCGCACCTGCGCGACCTCGCCAAGTCCTATAAGGAAGCGCAGATGGCGATCGAGGTCGGCAAGGTGTTCGACACGGAAAAGTTCATCATCAACTACGAAAACCTCGGCATCGGCCGCCTGATCTATCAGCTCCCGACCACGCTTTGCGAGATGTTTTTACAGGAGGTGTTCAAAAAGAACCCGATCGACGCGCTCGATAAGGAGACGCTTTTCACGATCAACAAGTTCTTCGAGAACAACCTCGTCCTTTCCGAGACAGCGCGCAAGCTCTTTGTCCACCGCAACACGCTCGTCTACCGTCTGGAGAAGATCAAAAAGCTCACGGGGCTTGACCTGCGCCAGTTCGATGACGCCATTACCTTCAAGGTCGCGCTGATGGTCAAGAAATACCTCTCCTCCCGCGGGATCGACGCGTAAAAAATTTTTCAGGAGAAGCAGAAACTGCTTCTCCTGATTTTTTTGCTCTCATAGATAAAAAGAGGAGAAAAAAACCGTAAAGTTTACATAATTTTGTATTGCTATTTTGTGGAGATTGCGTTATAATAAACAATATATTGTGGAAATATCGGGAATTTTGGCAGAAGGACAGGGAGGACGCAGCATGATCAGGCTGACCGATGTGCAGAAAGAATACGATAATGGTACGCTTGCGCTGCGCGGCATCTCGCTGACGATCGAGGACGGCGAGTTCGTGTTTCTGGTGGGGCCGAGCGGCTCCGGCAAGTCGACGATCATCAAGCTGCTCACCGGCGAAATCGCGCCGACGGACGGCAAGATCGCGATCAACGGCTTCAGCCTCACGAACATCAGCCGCGCTCAGATCCCCCTGCTGCGCCGCTCCATCGGCGTTATTTTCCAGGATTTCCGCCTGATCGAGAAGAAAACGGTCTATGAGAACCTGAGCTTTGCCATGCGCGCAGTCGGCGCAAAACCGCGCGAGATCAGAAAGCGCATCCCCTACGTTCTCGAGCTGGTGGGACTCGACAAGAAGATGGACTGCTATCCCACGGAGCTTTCCGGCGGCGAGCAGCAGCGTGTTGCCATCGCCCGCGCGCTGATCAACAACCCCAGCACCATCATTGCCGACGAGCCGACGGGCAACCTCGACCCCGAGCGTTCGCTGGAGATCATGATGCTGCTCGAGCGCATCAACCGCCTGGGCACCACGCTCGTGGTCGTGACGCATGAAAAGGACTTGGTCAACAAGTTCCAAAAGCGCGTCATTTCGATCAAACAGGGTTGCATCACGGGCGATGCTGTCGGCTATTACAGGAAGTGACGTAAGGTTGAAACAAGTTTCAATCTTACATAAAAAATGCCGTTTTCCCGCCGCTTACGCGGCAACCGAAAAACATGGCGTTTATGACCATTCCTTTAATGGTCATTTTGTGACTTGTAACGCAGTGGAAAGGAATGGTCATAGATATGAAGCACGATTTTACTTACTTTTTCGGCGAGGGCCTGAGCAATATGTTCTCGCACGGCTTCATGTCGTTCGCCGCCATCGGCATCACGGTAGCGTGCCTTGTTGTCATGGGCACGTTTTCGCTCGTGGCGTACAACGCGGAGCTGATGCTCGAAGATCTGCAAAGTGAGTACGAGATATTAGCCTTTGTGGACGAGACCTACAACGATGTGCAGACCCAAAAGGTCGGCGAAAAACTCGCGGCGCTGGACAATGTCAAGGAAGTCAAGTTCATCACAAGAGAAGAAGCCACCAAAGCGTATGAGGAAAAGAACAAGGACGAGGCGATGCTGCAAAACCTCGACCCGAACATTTTCCGCGACCGCTACGCAGTGTTCGTCAATGACCTGAACCTCGTTAGTCAGACAGCAAGTGCCGTCCACGATACGCAGGGCGTCGGCGGTGTGCGCGTGGACGAGGATATTGCCGGCGGCTTTATCACGCTGCGAAACGTCGCGGGGATCGTGTGCATTGCGCTCATCGCGATTTTGCTGATCGTCTCGGTGTTCATCATCTCCAACACGATCAAGCTCACGACCTTTGACCGCCGTGACGAGATCGCCATTATGAAGATGGTCGGCGCGACGGACGGCTTCATCCGCTGGCCGTTCGTGTACGAGGGTTCCATCCTCGGTATCATCAGCGCGGTGATCGCCTTTTTGCTGCAATGGCTTTTGTACGGCTCGGTCGCCAAGAGCCTTGTGATGTCGGATCGGCTGCAGCTTTTGAAGATCATACCGTTTGAGGAGATCTGGCAGCCGGTCATGATCGTATTCGCGTTTGCGGGCATCATCATCGGTATCGGCGGCAGCTTGACCGCGATCCGCAAGTTCCTGCAGGTGTAGAAAGAAGATGTTCGAAAGGGGGCGGTGGCCCGTGAAAAAGAGGATAGGGCGCACGCTCCTTGCGCTCGTGTGCGTGTTTGCACTGCTCACAGCGGAGTTTACGCCCTTTGCGGTGGTGCCGGATGCGTCCGCGGTCACGCAGGCGGAGATCGACGAACTCAAGGGGGAGCAGGACTCGCTTGCCGCGCAGAAGGCGGAGCTTGAAAAGGAGCTCAAAGGGCTGCAGAACGACAAATCGGCGGCGATGAAGCGGAAAACCAACATCGACATGCAGATCGGCGTCCTGCAATCGCAGATCAGCGCGGTGGAAAGGCAGATCACCCAGTACGAAACGCTCATCGAGCAGACGGAGCAGGAGATCCGCGAGAATGAGGCACAGGAGAAAGCGCAGTATGAGCTGTTCTGCGCGCGCGTGCGTGCGATGGAGGAACGCGGTACGATCTCCTACTGGTCGGTGCTGTTCCGCTCGGCGAGCTTCACGGAGCTCTTAAGCGCCATGGACTTCGTCAGCGAGATCATGGAAAGTGACCAGCAGGTGATCGACGATCTGCGTGACCTGCGCGCACAGATCG
>JAZLIU010000206.1:0-11570 GCA_045617565.1 Oscillospiraceae bacterium | reverse complement strand
ACTGACTTTCTTACGGACGTAAAAGCCCTTGGAGGTGGAGGTCAGACCATTACCTTCCTATTCTAACAGTTTAGGCAACGAGATGTCCCATGCCTGTGGCTGGCTGCCATAAATCAAGGGGCAAATATATAGTAACAGGAGGACAGCACCATGCACCTCGACACCAAAAAACTCTCCCGCGCGGCGGTGATCGCGGCGCTGTACGCCGCGCTCGGCATTCTGTCCTCTTTTCTGAATCTCGCCTATGGGCCGGTGCAGCTCCGCTTTTCCGAGGCGCTGTGCGTGCTGCCGTTCCTGCTGCCGGAGGCGGTATGGGGATTGTTCGTTGGGTGCTTCCTTACAAATATTTTAAGCCCGTTCGGACTGCTCGACCTCATTTTCGGCTCGGCGGCGACGCTGCTCGCCGCGCTTCTCTCCGCCCGATGCAAAACGCGCCTCGGCGCGGCGCTCCCGCCCATCGTCTGCAACGCCGTGCTGATCGGCGCGATGCTCGCGTGGGAGGAAGCCGGCACCTCCGCTTCCTTCGGCGCGCTGTTTGCGTACAACGCGCTCTCCGTCGGCGCGGGCGAAGCCGTGATGTGCCTGCTGCTGGGACTGCCGCTTTTAAAAATTCTCGAAAAACGGGGGCTAAAAAAGAAGTAAACGGAAAAAAGCGCGAACTGCCAAGCGGTTCGCGCCTTTTTCGTGCCGGAAGCTCATTCGGCTGAGTAAAACATTTTCTTTGCCGAAGCGCGTAATTTTCCGCTCTTTGCGCCGCGCTCAACTGACGGTTTGTTGCAAACCCCCGGTATCTCTGTTATGCTTTTTGCGAGGTGGTTCCATGAATGCAGAAAAAACCGGCGCTCTGATCGCGCAGATGCGCCGCGAAAAAAATATGACGCAGAAGGAGCTCGCCGAGCTGCTGCACGTCACCGACCGCGCCGTTTCCAAATGGGAGCGCGGCTTGAGCTTTCCCGATATAAGCTTGCTCGATCCGCTCGCGGACGCGTTGGGACTGACGCTGACAGGATTGCTGAACGGTGAGCGTGCGCAGCAGCCGGAGGGAACGGACGAACGGTCGCTGCGGGAGATTTTGGCTCTCTCCAAGGCAGCGCTGCGAAACAAGGCGGTCAAGCTGCGCCTGTTTGCCGCAAGCGCGTGCGTGCTTGCGCTCGTTCTGCTCGGTATGGGCGTTTACCGCCTGTGGAACAGTCCCGACCATCCCGCGCACGCCAACACGCTCAGAAGCATTCCGCTGACGCAAAAGGAAGAAGCGCTCGCGCAGCTTTCCAACAGTGGTGTGCTCAAGTACCGCTATACGCTGACAGGGGACGTTCAAAACGTGCGCGCCGTGTACGAGGTGTGGACGGAGGACGGCATGGTTGATGAGGACGAGCTTTGGCGGTGTGACGCGGCAGATTTTCCGCTGAACTATCGCGGGACGTTTCTCTTCGGCTGCAAAATCTTCTCTGCATTTGGCTATGACGGCAAGGCTGCTGAAGAGGCGCATATCGAGCTGAGCTGGCTGCTGCCCTCTCGCTATGTGATCGGGCAGCCCGTTCCTTTGCCGTACGAAGCTCCGGGCAATGTGCTGACCATGGCGCACGATACGCCGCACAAAAACGGCGAGGGCAATGCCGCTTTGCTGCTGCTTTTGGAGTTCATGGCGAAAAACAGCTATACCCCCGCGGAAGATAATGCGATGAAACAATTCGTCTTAACGGCGTCACGCGGCGACGAACCGCCCATTTCCCCGGGCGGCTACACCGTTGCGATCTGGCTGGAGGTTGAACGATAAAAAAGCGAACCGCCGAGCGGCTCGCTTTTTCGCTTTACTACGTTTATTCAGTCAGCAGTCGCAAAAGCTCCGCAGGCTAAAACATCTTCAGCGCTTCCATGGAGAAGGTTTCCGGCTTAAAATCATTGATATACGGAATCCTGCTGCGCGTTGTGACCACTTCTCCCAAGTCGATCTCATGCAGCAGCAGCTCCTCTTTGTCTGCGGACGCCTGTGCGCGGACCTCTCCGTCCGGCCCGACGATCTTTGAGCAGCCGCAGCAGTTGGGACCGACCATCGTGCTGCCCACCATAAACAAGAGGTTGAACAAAGCATTTCCCGCAAGATCGACGTGCCAGCGGCGTTCTGCCTGTGTGCTCCATATGGCAAGATTGAGGATCATTTCCGCGCCCTTCAGGCATTCGATGCGCGCCGGCTCGGGGTACTCCATATCGTAGCAGATCGTAAGTCCGATCCGCCCGAGCTTTGTCTCCACCACGGGATAGCGATGCCCGGGGCAAAACGTCTTTTTTTCCTTCCCCCACAAATAGACCTTGCGCATATTTTCAAGAACGATCCCCTCGTCGCTGATCAGCACGGCTGAATTATACAGCTCTCCCGGGACGGCGCCGGCTTCCGCATAACCCGCGCAGAGAAAAACGTGTTTTTCCCTCGCCTTTTGGCACATCGTATGAACAAAATGTCCATCCTGCGGCTCTGCCAGTTCCTGAAATTCAGCACCGTGCAGTAAATAGCCTGTGTAGGCCAGCTCAGGGAAAACGACGAGGTCTGCACCCTGCGCCGCCGCACAGTCGATCATACGCAGCATCGTTTCCAGATTTTCTTTTGTGTCGCCCTGTGCCACTTCGATCTGCCCGACCGCTATTTTTACCAATCGCTGCCCACTCATAATGCCCACTCCTCTTTGAAAAGCTGCCCGCTGCGTTTTCGTCACGAAAGACGCAGTCCGCTCACAAAAATCCTTGCAGAAGACGTTTCCGGCGTGAAGGATTCCTTCACGCCGGAAACAAAACTCATAAAATGTGAAATGCTTATGCCGCCGCGGAGGCCTTCTTCTTGCGGCCGCGCTGGAGCATGAAGATCGCGCCGATGACCACAATGCCGGCAAGGTCGGTAACCGTACCGGGGTCGATCATCAGGAAGCCTGCAGCGAGCAGGGCGATGCGCTCCCACCATGCGCACTTGTCAGCGAAGTAGCCGGTAAATCCAGTCGCAACACCCATCATGCCGATCATAGCCGTCAGAATAGCCTGAAGGACATGGAGGACAAACAGCGCCGTCGGGTCTCCGTTGACGTTGACCAAAACCATGATCGGGTTAAGGACAAACATATACGGGACCAGATAAGCCGCAATACCGAGACGCGTTGCATTGAAGCCGGTCTTCATCGTATTGCCGCCGGCAATGCCAGCGCCGGCGAACGCGGCGAGGGCAACAGGAGGCGTGATGTCGGCGACGATGCCGAAGTAGAACACGAACAGATGTGCCGCAATGGTGGGAACACCGAGTGCGCACAGAGCCGGTGCGGAGATCGTAGCCTGGATGATGTAGTTGGCAGTCGTGGGAACGCCCATACCGAGAAGGATGGAGCAGAGCATGGTGAAGACCATGGTGAGGATCAGACTGCCGTTCGCCAGTGCAACGATACCGTTCGCCATCTTGAGTCCGAGACCGGTCATCGTAACGGAACCGACGATGATACCGGCGCAGCCGCAGGTAACGGCAACGGAGATCGCGCTGCGGGCAGCGTCGTTGAGGTTCTGGATGAACATAACGACGAACTGCTTGACATCGAAGCGGTGCTCGGCACGAATGATGTTGACGATCCAGACAATAATGCAGGAAAGAATGCCCCACATAGCTGCCATCATGGCGGACTTACCGTCGACCAGCAGCCAAACGATCACAACGATCGGAGCGACCATGTACCAGCCGTCCTTAATGAGCTGCTTGACAACGGGACGGTCTTCCTTCTTGATGCCGAGCAGACCGTTCTTGACCGCTTCAAAGTGGACGTTGGTAAAAATGCCGGTGAAGTAAAGCAGAGCGGGGATGCAGGCCGCCAAGGCAATGCTGCTGTAAGGCAAGCCGGTATATTCGGTCATAATGAATGCTGCAGCACCCATAACAGGCGGCATGATCTGACCTCCTGTCGATGCTGCTGCCTCGACAGCTCCGGCAAATTCCGGTTTATAGCCGGTCTTTTTCATCATCGGGATGGTGATCGAACCGGTAGAAACGACGTTTGCAACGGAAGAGCCGCTGACCGTACCCTGAAGGGCACTGGCAACGACAGCTGCCTTGGCGGGGCCGCCGGCGTAACTGCCGCAGGCGCCCATTGCGATGTTCGTCATCCAGTCACCGACGCCGCTGGCCTTGAGGAAGGTCGCAAAGACGAGGAACAGGAAGATGAACGTAGAAGAAACGTAAATGGGGGAGCCCAAAATACCTTCTGTACCGAGCCACTCGGTGCAGACCACGCGCTTGAACGTGAACTTGGCGTGATAGAGGAACCAGTTGCTCGGCAGATACTGGCCGAGGAACGCATAGAGCAGGAACACGCTGCCGATCGAAACAACAACAACACCGGCAACGCGGCGAGCGGCTTCGAGAAGAAGCAGGATCGCCATGCAGCTGACAACAATGTCGAGCTGTGTAAAGCTGCCTGCGCGCAGCAGCAGCTCATCATAAAAGATAACGTGATAAGCGCCGCAGAAAGCGCAGCAAAGCGCAAGCAGATAGTCATACCAGGGGATCGTCTTACCCGGCTTACCGCCAATGGGGTAAAGCAGGTAGACCAACAGCATACCGGCTGCCAGATGCGGCGCACGCTGCAGCGTAGAGGGGAACGTGCCGAACAGACCGGTATACATCTGGAAGCAGGACCAAAGAACGCAGATGGCAAAAACCAGCTTAGCGGGGAAACCCTCAAGGCGACGATAAGCGGATTCCTTATCGTATTTTTGCATTATCTCCTCTGCGTCAAAATCTTGTGTTTCAACTGCTTCAACAGGGTTCAGATTTTTTTCATCACTCATATTTCGTCTTCTCCTGTGAACACACGGTTTACACGCAAGGGGAGACCTCCCTTATTCAGGGAGACCTCCCTTTGCAATAGTCTTTAACGGAACTTGCTAATTTCTTAACAAACCCTAAACGGTTAAATTAGCCGTTGTTGGGAACGCTGATGCCCATTTCGGTGAAGTACTTGGCAGCACCGGGATGGATCGGGGTGGTGATACCGTCGAGGCAGCCTTCGAGCTGGACTTCCTTACCGGTAGCATGTGCAGCAGCGATCACGTCACCGCTCTCATAGAAAGCCTTGGTGATCTGATAGACGGTCTCGTCATCGAGATCAGCGCGGCAGTACAGAGCAGCCTTGCAGGTGATGGTGTTGATGTCTTCGGTCTGGCCAGGATAGGTGCCGGCGGGAATGACCTTACGGGTGAAGTAGGGAGCTTCCTTCTGGATCTCGGCAAGGATCTCGTCGCTGATGTCAACGTAGGCAAGATCCATGGAGGTCGTCATCTCAATGATGGAGGAAGCGGGAACAGCAAGCACGTTGCAAGCAGCGTCAATGTGACCGTCCTGCATCTTGGTGGCAGCATCACCGAAGCTGTCGCTCTGGGGCTGGATGTCCTTGTTGATGTCCATGCCGGCAGCGGCAAGAACCTTCTCGGACAGACCGACCGTACCGGAACCGGCGGGGCCGACAGCGATCTTGAGACCCTTGAGGTCCTCAACGTTCTTAGCGCCGGTAGACGCGTTGGCAACGATCTGATACACTTCGTTGTAAACGACGCCGATGGCCTTGATGTTGTCGCAGGGAGCGGTGAACGCGCCGGTACCCTCAACAGCGTTGGCAGCAACGTTGTTCATGGAAATACCGAGGTCCATTTCGCCGGCCTGGATCAGGTTGCAGTTCTCGACGGAAGCGCCGGAAGCCTGAGCGGTGAGGGTGATCTTCTGGTCGACGAGCTTGTCGTTGATGGCATTAGCCATAGCGCCGCCGAGGGCGAAGTAGGTACCACCGCTGGAGCCGGTACCCATAACGAGAGCCTGGGGCTTAACCTCGACCTGGGTCTCGGTGCCGGGATCTGCGGCAACTTCCTTTTCACCGCAGGCAGTCAGAACGCTCATGAGCATCAGACTGGCGAGAATGAGAGACAAAAACTTTTTCATGCTAAATTCTCCTTTTCTTTTTTGGATAGTTCCTATATAAAAACAATTTTCATTGTTTTTACCTAAGCAAAAAACGGGCTCTGGATGTCATAGAAATCCCAGGGGTTTCATTATGCGCCTAAAATCCGCCGAAGTCAAGGGAAGTTTTTTACTCCCCTTGACTCCGGGCAAAAGAGGAGATGAGTAAAATCTTTTAATGCAGGAGCAATCGCTTACTTGTCGCCGATGCAAACGACCTTGCCGTCCTTGACGACGAGGACTTCCTGATCGGTGCCTTCATCGAAGATAACGGTGGGACGATACTGGACCATGTCGATATGGACGGTGGAGCGAGCGGGCTGACCATAATAGAAGCCGTTGCCCATCGCGATGTGGCAGGTGCCGCGGGCCTTCTTCTCTTCCTCGAAGTCGCCGTTGAAGAGGCAGGCGGGGTTGAGGCCCAGGCCGATCTCAGCGATGTTGTCGGAATCCTTGACCTCAGCGATCTGACGACGGATCTCGGTGCAGATCAGAGGATCGCCGCCGACGACCTCAACGATGCGGCCGCCTTCGATCTTGAGCTCAACGGGAATGGTGGGATGGCCATAGTAGCAGATCGGGCCGTCGATCACGAGCTTGCCGTGCGTGGTGCCGATCACGGGGCCGAGGGAAACTTCACCGTCGGACCAAGCCATGGCGCCGCCCGGCTCGCGGGCGATACCGCACTCGATGATGGGCTCCATGTCGTTCATATCCATGTAGAGATCGGTGCCGGCCGGGGTGGTGATGTGGGCCTTCTTGTGGCCGCGCCAAACAGCCTGCAGCTTCACGCCGTCAGCATAGACAGCCTCATAGTCGGCCAGAGCGCCGCCGCGGGTGAAGTTGTCGATGTTACGCAGGCAGATGGAAACCTCGCGCAGCTTCTTCTCGTTGATGAGCTCCTTCAGGCGGTTGTTGTAAATGGCAGCGCCGGAAGCGGTGGTCATACCGACGAAAACGTCGCAGGCTTCCATGCCGAGCTCGAGGGACTTCGGGAAAATGGTGGCCTTATCCTTGCCGCGGACGGGCATCATGTAGATGCCGTACTCAGCACCGAGTCTGGAGGCAGCGCCGGCCATGGCGTTCGCCATGCGCATATCGGTCTGCGGGTCGATGACGATCAGGACTTCTTCGCCCGGCTTAACAGCCATGAGATTGCCCAGAATATAGTCTGCGCGTTCGATACATTCAATGATGCGATTGTCTTCCATGATGAAAACAGCTCCTTTTGCATTACGCTAAAATAATATTCTCCGTTTTCCGGAGTCTGGCTGTATCATATCATTCTCATGAAGTGAAATCAATCATTTTTTTGAATTGCGGAGCATTTGCTCCATATTGTATTGGCACTTTTTTGTTGCAAATGCTTTGTATTTATCTCCGTTTTTTGATATTAGCCGCCAAAAATATTGATTTTTTTCAGAAAGAGCAAAATTCGGAAAATCAATTTTTGTCTAAAATAACGATTGATTTCAGGCAAAAACAGCTATTACTATATATTCATGGTACGGCATTTTGCAGTACATCCCATATTTTATTGCAAATTCATGCAACGTGCGGAGGGGAAGCGTTTCTTTTGGAAACTTTTTTTAATTCGATACAGTCCGTTCTGGTCATCCTGCTTCTGACGGCGGTCGGCTATTTCTGCGCCGCAAAGGGATGGCTGGGAAGCGGCGAAAAGAAATTTATCAGCAAGCTGCTGATGAATCTGGCGATCCCCGTTATGTGTATCTACAGTTTGCGCTCCCGCCTGACGCCGGAATTGCTGCGGGACGCGGGCAGGATGCTGCTCGTTCCGCTGATCTGCGTGCTGGGCAGTTTTGCGCTGTCCTATGTTGCCGGAAAGCTGCTGCGTCTGCCGCGCCGGACCATGGGCGTTTTTATGATGATGTGCGGACTTTCCAACACATTGTTTATCGGCTATCCGATGTGTACGGAGATCTTCGGCGAAAGCGCGACTCCCTACGTTATGATGTATTATCTGGTCAGCACGACCTTCACGCAGCTTCTCGGTCAGTCACTGGTCCGCTGGAGCGGCGGCACAGGCGGCTTCACCTGGAAAACATTCCTGAATTTTCTCAAAGCGCCCACCGTGATCGGCATCTTTGCCGCGGTCGCACTGGTCCTGCTCGACATCAATCCCCCGGCACTGTTCATGTCTTTCGGCAAATACATGAATCAGATCGTCACGCCGCTGGCGCTGTTTGTGACGGGCGAGATCATATACGGCATCGGCCTGCGCAATCTGCGCCTGGATAAACTGATGTGGATCGTGTGCCTGTTCCGCTTCGTCATCGCACCGGCGCTGTGCGTCTTCCTCTGCCGCACATTCTCCGTGGACGATTTTGCCACCAGTGTGTTTGTTGTTCAGGCCGCCATGCCGGTCGTCTCCCAGACGGTCGTTGCGGCAACGGAATACGGCGCAGATGAGCGCTGTGCCGCGCAGGGCGCCGCTGTCTCAACGCTGATGTCGTTTTTGGTCATTCCGGTGCTGACAGTTCTCCTCTCCTGAACAAGGCGTCGCAAACAGGCTCCCTTTCGGGCGGTATCTCTGCCGTATCGGAACGCTATTCCAAATCATATTGCGCGACGACACATTTGATTCTGATAAAGGAAATGGGTAACTCCGATGGAAAACAACGCTGTCTTATCTTCGATGAGCCCGATCGAGCGGATCCAACTGCTGCTTCGGTCAATGAGCAAAAAGCAGGCGGCGGCAGCCACCTACATTCTTGAAAATATGGAGGCCGTCCCATTCTACACGCTGGCGGAGCTGAGCCATCAAAGCGCGGTCAGCGAGGCGAGTATCATCCGCTTGACCAACACGCTGGGATATGACGGCTTTTCCGAAATGCAGCGTGCGCTGCGCGATGTGGTGAAGAACCAGCTGTCCATGAGCAAACGCATGGATCTGGTCGAGCAGCTCGGTACAGACAGCGGATCGATCATGCGAATGGTCATGCAGAAGGGTGTAGAGGGCCTGGAGCGGACCATGTACGGCATCAAACCCGCCGATTTTGAAAAAGCCGTCGACCTGCTGGCAAATGCCAAGCGCGTGTTCATGTTCGGCTCCCGAAGCTCGTATTATCTCATCGAGTTCTTCGCACTCGAGCTGCGATGGATCCGCAATGATGTGTATGCCCTTTCCACGCAGTCGAGTGAATTTGACGCGCTTTCCGATCTGCGCGAGGGGGATGTGTTTTTTGCGATCAGTATGCCGCGTTATCTGCAATCGACCATTCACGCCACAGCGCTTGCTCACGAAAGCCGGATCCCCACCATTGTGATCACGGACAGCCTCGGCTCCCCTCTGATCCCTTACACAACGGTTCCTTTGATCGTGGACAACGAGATCTTTTCCTATTGTGACAACACCGTTCCGATCGTGGCAACGATCACCGCGCTTCTCAATTCGGTCGGATCGATCACACACCCGAGAAGCAACATGATCCTTGCAAAGAACGAGGAAACGTGGAACCGCTTCAATCTCTATTTCAAATAACTCCGCCATGCATTCGGAAAACGCCGGCCTCATTCGGCTATCCGGGATTTACGGAGGGGTCCGCGCTTCCTTCGGAAGTGCGGAAACCGCCGTCTTTTTTAATCCGCCGTATAGGGTTTGTCGCTGTCAATGTAAATGCCGCGCTCTGCGCTCCAGCTCACGTCGAAGCCAAGCACCTGCCCGAGGTCGCGTAATTTATAATAGGTATAGCCGCCGCCGTTATCGTCGGTGAGGAAAACGGCGGAAAACGGCACGCTCTGTCCGTTCACCTTGGTCGCGGATGTCGCCTTCGTGTAGGCACGGTCTCCCGTGAACGGCGTGCTCATTTCGCCGCCGCTCGGGACGTACGCGCTGTGCGGCACGATCAGAACGTCGCCGTCCCAATCGACGCTGAACTGCGCCGCCGTGCCGTTCATGGCGTATGCCACATCGCGGAGCCTGACGTAGTTCGTCTCCAGTGTGCCGCCCTTCCCGTCAGGTGTGACGACGGCATAGGTCTTGAATGAAGTCGCTTTTCCGTCGATGTCGATGCTCTGCGTGCGTGCATAGACGATGCCCTTATCAGGGAGATTTGTGGGCTCCGGCGTGGGGATCGTCCACGTTCCCTGCGCCGCCGTGGTGAACACATAGGTGCCTGCGCTGAGCTTTGTGAGGTCGATCTTCAGTTTGTTCCCCGTGATCGTCACACCGAGCGCACCGCCGCTTGTCTGAGAAACCTCCTTCGGGAACGCAAAGCTGTATTCCATCACAAAATCACCGCGCAGCGCGGCGAGCTCGCTGTCGCTCACCTTGCCCTCCTGCTTCAGCGCACGCGCCATCGCGTCGGCGCTGCCGGTGTTGCCGTCGCACACGAGCCTGAGCGTCAGCTCGCCGTCCGCGGTTTTATCAAGCGTCAGCGTTCCCATATTGAGCTCACTGCCGCTCGCTTTCATCTTCGCGGCGCCGTCGGCAAAGATCGCATTGAACGCGGCGGGATCGGCGAATGTCTCTTCGGCGGTATCGCCGTAATAGGTCTTGCCGCCGAGGGTAAAGCGCGTGAAGCCCTCCTGCTTCATTTCATCCTGCAGATCGCGCTCTTCCACGAACCGCTCGGAATAGCCGAACGTCGCCTTGACCGTGCCGCTGCCGTCGGCTTTGACGGTCGTCTCCGCCGTCTCATACATACAGCCGGCGAGCATCGCCGCCATGCACAGCGCCAGAAGCGCCGATAAACACTTTCTCATTCCTCTTTCCTCGTTTCTTCGGAATGTGTCGATTTTACACGATTTCCCCCGAAAATGCAAGTCCACCGCGCATTTCCGCACTTCCAAATCCTGGAAAGCATCCTTTTCTGTGCGGAACTACCCGCTTTTTTGAAAAAACAGCTTGACTTTGCAATTTGTTTTTATATAATAATAAAGCTTGTAATTTGGGTTACAAGCCAAAATATCCTTGCTCACGCCGTGAGCGTGGGCCAACAGACCAAAAGGAGGTGCAACTGCAATGGCTAAGATTTCCGCTAACTACGAGCTCGTTTTCATCATCGACGGCAACGCGACCGAAGAGGCCGCCGCCACGCTGGTTGAAAAGTTCAAGGCTCTGGTGGAGCAGAACAGCACGGCTATGGAAGTTGAGGAGTGGGGCAAGCGCAAGCTCGCATACGCCATCAACTACATTACCGAGGGTTACTATGTTCTGATCTCCTTCACCAGCGCACCCGAGTTCCCCAAGGAATTGGATCGTATTCTCGGCATTACCGACGGTATCATCCGCTCCATGATCGTCTGCAAGGACGAATAAGGAGGACGGATCATGCTCAACCACATTACCATTATGGGCCGTCTCGTCAGAGACCCCGAACTGCGCCGCACGCAGAGCGGTGTCGCTGTCTGCTCGTTCACCGTCGCCGTAGACCGTGATTTTCAGTCCCGCGAATCGAGCGAACGGCAGGCCGACTTTATCGACTGTGTTGCCTGGCGTCAAACCGCTGAATTCGTCAGCAAGTATTTTTCCAAGGGCAGAATGATCGTTGTGGACGGCAGTCTCCAGTCCCGCAAGTGGCAGGACAAGGCCGGTCAAAACCGTGTTTCCTGGGAAATCATCGCTGACAAC
>JAZLIU010000205.1:0-2031 GCA_045617565.1 Oscillospiraceae bacterium | reverse complement strand
ATCAACGTCGCCCTCGGCACCGACGGCGCGGCGAGCAACGATAACCTCAATATGTTCGAGGAGATGCACCTTGCGAGTGTGATCCACTGCGGCTACCACAACGACCCCACACATCTCAAAGCGAGCGAGGTGCTCGACATGGCGACGGTCAACGGCGCCAGGGCGCAGGGACGCGACGATGTGGGCGTGCTGGAGATCGGCAAAAAGGCGGACATTATCGCGCTCGACATGACAAAGCCGCACCTCTATCCGTGCTTTGATGTCGCGGCGCTGCTTACCTGCTCGGCGCAGGCGGGCGACGTGTGCATGACGATGGTGGACGGGCGCATTCTGTACGAAAACGGCGTGTATCTGACGCTGGACGAGGAAAAGGTGAGGGCGGACATGGCAGATGCCCTTGCAAAACTTTATAACAAGTGAGGAACGATGATGTACAGAGCAGACAAAGACCTTGCCTTCCTGCTGCAATACGAAAACGTGGCGTGGTACGAGGATGGTAAAGTAAGAATACTTGACAGAAGAGTTTACCCCGCGAAGATCGAATTCGTCACCTGTACGACGCATCAGGAGGTGGCACAGGCGATCACCGACATGGTCACGCAGAGCGCGGGACCGTACACCGCCGTGCCGATGGGCATGGCGCTGGCGGCCTTCGAGTGCCGCGACAAGAGCGAAAAAGAGCAGATGGAATATCTCCGCGCCGCGGCGCACACCATCTCTCACGCGCGTCCCACGACGGTCAAGCGGATGTCGCAGCTCACCGACGTCTGCCTCACGGTCGCCGAGCAGGCGCTTGCCGAGGGGAAAAACGTCGCCGAGGCGATCAAAGCGCACACGATCGAGATGAACAACGTCCGCTATGACCGCATGGCGACGATCGGGAAGTATCTTGTGGACATGTTCCCCGATAACGGCACGGTCATGACGCACTGCTTCGCCGAGACCATCGTCGGCACGATGCTGCGCGAGTGCCGCGATCGCAATAAGAATATCCGCCTGTTCTGCCCCGAGACGCGCCCCTATTTTCAGGGCGCACGTCTGACGGCGAGCGTCTGCCACGACATGGGCTTTGACGTGACGGTCATCTCCGACAATATGCCGGCGTTCGTCATGCAGCGCGAAAAGGTGGACGTGTTTACCACCGCGGCGGACGCCATCTGCTGTGACGGGCACGTCGTCAACAAGGTCGGCACGTTCCAGAACGCCATCGTCGCCAAATACATGGGCATCCCGTACTTTGTCACGGGCGCGCCCGATCAGGGGCATCCCACGGTCGATACCATCCACATCGAGCTGCGCGACCCGAACTTTACGCTCCAGGCGATGGGCGTGCGCACCGCGATGGAGGGTGTCAAGGGCTACTATCCCGCGTTCGACATCACGCCGCCCGCGTTGGTTTCCGGCGTTGTGACCGATCTCGGCATCTATTCGCCGTATGATTTAAACCGCTATTTCACGGACGGAAACATCGGAAAGGACAATCTTGTGGTGTAAGGGATGAATACTTTACAGAGCTTAAAACAGGAGATCGTTGACCGCTCTCTGCAGGCATTTCACGAGGGACTGTTCTCCGGCACGAGCGGCAACATGAGCTGCTATCTCCGCGACGAGGGGAAAATGCTCATCACGCCGACCTCCGTGCGCTACGATGTGATGAAAGCCGATGACATTGTGGTGATGGCGCTCGACGGAACGATTTTGGAGGGGCATTTGCAGCCCTCATCCGAATGGCGGATGCACGCGGCAATCTACGAGGTGAAGGACGAGGTAAGTGCGATTTTCCACACGCACTCGCCCTACGCGACCGCCTTTGCCGTGAATCATCAGACGATCCCCGCCGTGCTGATCGAAGCGCACGTGTTCCTCGGCGGCGACATCCGCTGCGCGGCATACGCAACACCCGGCACGAAAGAGGTCGGCTTGAACGCCATCCCCACGCTCGACGGGCGCAAGGGTTGTACGCTCGCCAACCACGGCGTCCTCGCCGTCGGGGAGGACTTGATGCACGCCTACCGCAATGCGGAGTACATA
>JAZLIU010000204.1:0-4133 GCA_045617565.1 Oscillospiraceae bacterium | reverse complement strand
CACGATGAGGCCGTCGCCATGTGCCACGAAGCGGCGCTCGAAACGTATCTGGACAGCGGCAAGGTCAGTACGGCGCTCACGGCCAAGCTGATTGCCGCGCGCAAAGTGTTCCCCTGCTGGTTTGGCTCGGCGCTCAAGCTTGACGGCGTGGAGGACTTTCTTACCTCCGCCGCCGCGCTGATGGAAGAGCGCACCTACGGTGAAGAATTCGGCGCGCGGGTATTCAAAATTTCCCGCGACGCGCAGGGCACGCGCCTGACGTGGCTCAAGGTCACGGGCGGGACGCTGCGCGTCAAATCTCCCCTCACCTACTCCGTCGGGGAAACGCAGTATGACGAGAAGGCTGACCAGCTCCGCCGCTACTCGGGCACGAAATTTCAGACGGTCAATGAGGCAGTAGCCGGCACGGTCGTCGCCGTGACGGGACTGGCACACACCTACGTTGGGCTGGGGCTAGGCACGGAACAGGAGGCGTCCGCTCCGCTTTTGGAGCCTGTGCTGACCTACCACCTGTCGCTCCCGAACGGCGAAGATGCGCACACCGTCCTCCCGAAGCTGCGCGAGCTGGAGGAAGAGGACCCGATGCTGCGCATCGTGTGGAACGAGCGCGCAGGCGAAATCCATGTGCAGCTCATGGGAAAGATACAGCTCGAAGTCCTCAGCGCGCGCATTGCCGAGCGCTTCGGCATTTCCGTCGCATTCGGCGAGGGCAGTATCGTTTACCGCGAGACGATCGCGGATACGGCGCTCGGTTTGGGGCACTTTGTGCCGCTGCGCCACTATGCCGAAGTGCAGCTCCTGCTTGAGCCGCTCCCGCGCGGGAGCGGTGTGCGCTTTGCGTCAAACGTCCCCACCGATGTGCTCGATCTCAACTGGCAAAGACTCATCTGCACGCACATTTTTGAGCGCGAGCACTGCGGTGTTTTGACCGGTTCCCCTGTCACGGATATTTCCTTTACACTCGTTGCGGGACGTGCACATTTGAAGCACACCGAGGGCGGAGATTTCCGTCAGGCGACGTACCGCGCCATCCGGCAGGGCTTGATGCAGGCAAAAAGTGTCCTACTCGAACCGTACTACGATTTCCGACTTGAAGTCCCCGCGGAATGTGTCGGCAGGGCGATGACCGACCTGCAAAATATGGGTGGTACGGTCGAAACGCCCGAGACGGACGGCGAGATGACGACGCTTACGGGTTTCGCGCCTGTCGCGCCGATGCGCGATTACTTCACCGACGTCGCCGCCTACACCCGCGGGCGCGGGCGGCTCAGTTGCACCGTCCACGGCTACGAGCCGTGCCACGATCAGGATGCGATCGTCGCCGCCATCGGCTACGACGCCGAGCGCGACACCGACAATCCATCCTCCTCCGTTTTCTGCGACCACGGCGGCAGCATCACGATTCCGTGGAATGAAGTCGCCGCGCACGTCCACTGCGACAGCGGCGTGCGGCTGGGTGAAACGGAGGATATAAGAGAGGAAACCTATTCCCGCCGCGGCGGCGCGTCCGGCACGTTCGAGCAGGACAAGGAATTGCAGGGCATTTTCGAGCGCACCTACGGCAAGGTCGAGCGCAAGGCGTTTGAGCCTGCGCCGAAGCCCGCGCGCACCTCGCTCGACGAGCAAAAGTACAACATTCAGACGCAGCACTTCGACACGGAGTATCTGCTGGTCGACGGCTACAACATCATTTTCGCGTGGGATGAACTCAAGAAAGTCGCCGCGCAGGACATCGAGGCCGCGCGTGAGCTGCTCGTGAGCATTCTCTCCAATTATCAGGGCTTCCGCAAGTGCGTGGTCATCCTCGTGTTCGATGCTTACAAGGTCAAAGGCAATCCTGGGAGCGTACAGACCGTGAACGGCATCAAGGTCGTCTACACCAAGGAGGCCGAGACCGCCGACACCTACATTGAGCGCGCGACCTACGAGCTGCGGAAAGAACGCCGCGTGCGCGTGGTGACCTCGGACAATCTCGAACAGATCATCATTTTAGGACACGGCGCGATGCGCGTGAGCGCACGCACGTTCCACGCCGAGGTCGAGGAAGCCGAGGGACAGATCGCGGCGCTCGTCGAGCGCTTCAACCTCAAAAACCGCGACTACCGCCTGATCAAAAACGTGGCAAAATTCAAAGAATCATGACCGAAAGCCGGCGGGAAACCGCCGGCTTCTTCTTATGACAAAAAAAGATGATTTGTACATTGATTTTATCTGCGATTTCCTATAACATAATGTGGTTAATGAAAACAAGGAAAGGAAGTCATCGCAAACTATGTCCCATGTACTCAAGCGTTTGGGAATGTGCGTGCGGGAATTCAAAAAGCCTGCGATCTTGACGCTCGCGTTCATCGTATGTGAAGCGATCATCGAAACGTTCATTCCCTTTATCACCGCGGAGCTTGTCAACAAGATCGAAGGCGGCGTCGATTTATCGGAGATCGTCAAGGTCGGCATTCTTCTGATCGTGCTGGCGCTCTGCTCGCTCGCCTGTGGCGCGCTGGCGGGGATGTTCTCCTCGAAAGCGAGCACCGGCTTTGCCCGCAATCTGCGCCACGATATGTTTGAGCGCGTGCAGAGCTTCGCCTTTGAGAATATCGACAAATTCTCATCGTCCTCGCTCGTCACGCGCATGACCACCGACGTCAACAGCGTGCAGATGGCGTTCATGATGCTCACGCGCATCGCCGTGCGCGCCCCGCTGATGCTCATTTTTTCCATCACGATGGCGTATATCATGGGCGGCGCGCTGGCGACGAGCTTCGTCGTCATCATCCCCGTGCTGGCGTTCGGACTCATCACGATCGGCAAAAAGGCGATGCCCGCGTTCCGCGCGGTCTTTAAAAAGTACGACCGCATGAACGCCTCCATCGAGGAAAACGTGCGCGCCATGCGCGTGGTGAAGGGTTTTAGCCGCGAGGAGTACGAAAAGGAAAAATTTGCGGTCTCCTCCGACAACATTGCTGCCGACTTCACGAAGGCCGAGCGCATCGTGGCGTGTAATATGCCGCTGATGCAGCTTTGTATGTACTTCAACATGGTGTTCGTGCTGTTCGTCGGCTCGCGCATCGTCGTGCAGACGCAGGGCAGTCTCATTATGGTCGGTCAGATCTCGGCGATGCTCACCTATGGCGTGCAGATCCTCATGTCACTGATGATGCTCTCGATGATCTACGTCATGCTCACCATGTCCATCGAAGCCGCCAAGCGTATCTGCGAGGTGCTCGACGAGGAGCCGACGCTCCACAACCCCGCCTCCCCCGTCACCGAGGTCAAGGACGGTTCCATCGACTTCTGCGACGTGAGCTTCAAGTATTCCGCCGCGGCGCAGAAATACGCCCTCTCCGACATCGACCTGCACATCGCCTCCGGCATGACGGTCGGCATCCTCGGCGTGACCGGTTCGAGCAAATCGACGCTGGTGCAGCTCATTCCGCGCCTGTACGACGTGACCGAGGGCGCGGTCAAGGTCGGCGGCGTGGACGTGCGCGACTATGACCTTGAAACGCTGCGCGAGGCGGTGGCGATGGTGCTGCAGAAGAACGAGCTGTTCTCCGGCACGATCCGCGACAACCTCCGCTGGGGCAATCCCGATGCAAGCGAGGACGACATCATCGAAGCCTGCCGGATGGCGCAGGTACACGACTATATTTCCTCTTTCCCCGACGGCTACGACAAGTGGATCGAGCAGGGCGGCACGAACGTCTCCGGCGGACAGAAGCAGCGTCTTTGCATTGCGCGTGCGCTGCTCAAAAAGCCGAAGATCCTCATTCTCGACGACTCGACCAGCGCGGTCGATACCCGCACGGATGCGCTTATCCGCCAGAGCCTGCGCGATTACATTCCCGCAACCACCAAGCTCATCATCGCCCAGCGCGTGGCAAGCGTGATGGATGCTGACCTCATCCTCATTCTCGATAACGGTCAGATCGCCGCACGCGGCACGCATGAGGAGCTGCTCAAGACCAGCAGCATTTATCAGGAGATTTACTCCCAGCAGACGAAAGGGGGTGAAGAGAATGCCTAAAATGCGCGGCAACGTCAAGCTCAACGCAAAGGGTAAGCCCGTCTTTAACGGCAGGGCGCTCCTTCGCGTCATCAAAATGCTTCTCTCCTTCTACCCCGTTCTCTTCCCC
>JAZLIU010000203.1:0-12639 GCA_045617565.1 Oscillospiraceae bacterium | reverse complement strand
TCGACCTCGGCGTTGCCCGCGGCGATGCCGTTTTCCTCAAGGTACTTTTTCACAAAGCCGAACGCGGTCTTTTCCGCAAGCGTGCCGATCGTGCCCGCGCGGAACACCTGCGTCTTGCCGAACATCTCCACCGCATGAGCGTGCGCGCGGGACTGGTACTCGCCGGAGAAATTGAGGTCGATATCCGGCACCTTGCCGCCGCCGTAGCCGAGGAATGTCTCAAACGGAATGTCGAAGCCGTCTTTTTGATACTTTTTGCCGCACTTCGGGCAGAATTTGTCCGGCATATCCGCGCCGCAGCCGTAGCTGCCGTCCGTGATGAATTCGGCATTTTTGCACTTGGGGCAGCGGTAGTGCGGCGGGAGCGCATTGACCTCCGTAATGCCCGACATATACGCAACGAGCGACGAACCCACGCTGCCGCGCGAGCCGACGAGGTAGCCGCACTCGTTGGAGCGCTGCACCAATTTTTGCGCGGACATATACACGACATCGTATTTGCCGAGAATGCCGCCGAGCTCGACGTTGAGTCGGTCGGTGATGAGCTGCGGCAGTTCTTCGCCGTACAGCTCGTGCGCCTTGTCCCACACCATGCGGTTGAGGTCTTCTTCCGAGTTTTCAAGGCGCGGCGGGAAAAGTTTCCCCTTGGGCAAAAGCTCGATGTCCTCCACCATATCGGCGATCTTCCGCGTGTTGGTCACGACGACCTCATAAGCTTTCTCTTTGCCGAGATACTCAAACTCTTTGAGCATCTCGTCCGTTGTGCGGAAGTAGATAGGCAGCGGCTCGTTCGCGTCGGCAAACTTTTTCGACGCGAGCAGGATATGGCGGTAAACCTCGTCCTCCGGCTCGAGGAAATGTACGTCGCCCGTGGCGCACACGGGCTTGCCGAGTTCCTCGCCGAGCCTGACGATCGTGCGGTTGAACTCCTTCAAGTCCTCGTTCGAGCGCACCGTGCCCTCGCGGATCATGAACTGGTTGTTGCACAGCGGTTGGATCTCCAGATAGTCGTAGTATGACGCGATGCGCTTGAGCTCCGCCCAGTCCTTGTGGTCAACGACTGCCCTGTAAAGCTCACCCGCTTCACAGGCAGAGCCGACGATCAGTCCCTCGCGGTGGGCGTTGAGCTCGCTCTTGGGGATGGTCGGCACGCGCCTAAAGTACTTGAGATTGGACGCGGAAATGAGCTGATAGAGATTTTTCAAGCCCACCTTGTTCTTCGCGATCAAAATGATGTGCTTGGGGTAGCGGTTGGTCTTGCCACCGTTCGGGCGCAGCTTGAGCATCTCGTTATTGATTTCCTGCAGGCGTGTCACGCCGCGCGCCTCAAGCATCGGGAAGAACTTGCCGAGCATCTGCGCCACCGGCACGGCGTCGTCCGACGCACGGTGGTGGTTGAACTGCGGCAGCTCCAAATGATCGGCAACAATGTCGAGTTTGTACTTGCCCAGCTCCGGCAGGAGATTCTGCGCAAAAATGAGCGTGTCGAGATAGGTCGGGTCAAAGTCGATGCCGCATTTTTCGCAGCCCGCGCGGATAAAGCCGATGTCGAACTCGGCATTGTGCGCGGCGAGCGGACGGTCGCCCGCAAAATCGAGGAACGCACGAAGCGCCTCGTCAAGCTTCGGCGCACCGCGCAGCATCTCATCCGTAATGCCGGTAAGACCTATGATCTCCGGCGTCAGGCGGCGCTCGGGATCAACAAAGGTCTGGAACGTGTCGGTGATCTCGCCGTTTTTCATAATCACCGCGCCGATCTCGGTGATTGCCTCGGTCGCCACCTTTAAACCAGTCGTTTCAATGTCAAAGCAGCAGATCTCCGTGGAAAAGTCGCCGTCCCGGTCGCCGTGGACGGCGATGCGGTCGTCGAGATTGTTGACGAAATAGCCCTCGCAGCCATAGAGAATCTTGATCTTGCCCTCGCCGGCGTGCCACGCATCAGGGAACGCCTGTGCCCCGCCGTGGTCGGTGATGGCGATGGCGGGCATCCCCCACTTCGCCGCGAGCTTGACGACACTGCCCGTGTCGGTCAGCGCGTCCATGCTGGACATCTTCGTGTGCAGGTGCAGCTCCACGCGCTTCTCTTCTGCCGTGTCCTTGCGCCCTGAATGCTCGACGGTCTCGATGTCGCGCGGGTTGAGCTGCATATCCTTGCCGTCAAACGTCAGCTCCATCGTGCCCGCGACGCGCAGCCACATCCCCGGCGCGATCTTGTCCTGCAGCGGCGCGATCTCGCGCTCGTACATATTGCGCCGGATGCTGACAGAGCCGGTGTAGTCCGTCATTTCCAGCACCATCACCCACATACCTTTGCGGCGCGTTTCGTGACAGTCGAACTTAAAGACCTTGCCCTCGACGACCACTTTCCCGCTCTTGGCGGTCAGTTCGCTCATCGGCAGGACGTTGCCCTTGATCTCCCTGCCCATGATGACCTTGCCCGCGGTGTCGATCTTCTTCCCCGCGTCTTTCTGCAGGTCGGGGAACGGGATCGCCGTGGACTTCACGCGGATGTCCACCCGCGTGAGCGCATAGCGCTGCGCGAGCAGCTGCTCCAGCGCGGTGATTGCCGCGTCCGTCGCCTCCTCGCGCACGGTCAGGTCGAGCGTCATCGCGCGGTGCTCCTGCTCGAGCTCCATATTCGTGATGAAGGCAGTATTCAGGAACGCCCGCAAGGTAAATTCGGGCGAAAAATCGCTGAATACTTCAAAAAAAGGTAACTTTTCTGCCATCGTTTCTTCCTATGTATCAGAATGTATCAAATGCTATCAGAGTTTTTCTATTTCTGCCATCAGCGCGTCCACAAGCTTCTCCTGCGGCACCTTGTAAAGGATCTCTCCCTTGCGGAAGATCAGTCCCTCACCCTTGCCGCCGGCAATGCCGATGTCCGCCGCGCTCGCCTCGCCCGGACCGTTGACGACGCAGCCCATCACCGCGACGGTGATGTTCTTTTTGCAGCCCGCGAGCCGGCGCTCCAGCTCCTCGGCGATGGGGATCATGTTGTAACTTGTTCTGCCGCAGGTCGGGCAGGAGACAAGGTTGACGCCGCTTTTGCGAATGCCGCACGCCTGTAAAATACGCTTGGCGGCATACACCTCTTCCACGGGGTCGGCGGTCAGCGACACACGCATTGTATCGCCGATGCCCTCGCACAAAAGCCCGCCGATGCCGATGGCGGACTTGAGTAGTCCCATCGACGGCGTACCCGCCTCGGTCACGCCGAGGTGGAGCGGGTAGTCGATGCGCTGGTGCAGCAGCCGATACGCCGCCATATTCAGCGGCACATCGGAGCTTTTCACGCTCACGCAGATGTCGGTAAAGTCAAACTTTTCCAAAAGTGCAATATGCCCCAGTGCGCTTTCGACCAGCGCCTCCGGCGTGACGCGCCCGTATTTGGCGAGCAGCGGCTTTTCGAGCGACCCGCCATTGACACCGATGCGGATGGGGACGTTCCGCTCTTTGCAGGTCTTGACCACCGCTTTGACGTTGTCCTCTCCCCCGATGTTGCCGGGGTTGATGCGAATTTTGTCGGCGCCGCGGATCGCCACTTCGACGGCGAGACGGTAGTCAAAATGGATGTCGGCGACGAGCGGAATGGCGATCTGCTCACGGATCGCGCTCACGGCCTGTGCCGCTTCCATCGTCGGCACGGTCACGCGCACGATCTCGCAGCCGGCAGCTTCCAACGCCTTGATCTGCGAGACCGTCGCGCCCACGTCCTCCGTTCTTGTGTTGCACATGGACTGTATGGTAACCGGTGCGCCGCCGCCCACGGCGACGCCGCCGACTAATATCTTCTTTGTCATACTACACACTCCCCTGTCCCATTGTCGGTACATTAAAACAGCTTCAAAATATCCTGCAGCGTGATAAAGAGCATCAGCGCCATCAGCGCGACAAAGCCGATGCCGCTGACCGCACTCAAATACTTTCTCGGGATCTCCCGCTTGAAAAGCAGCAGCGACACAGCGTTGACCAGCAGGAACAGCACGTGCCCGCCGTCAAGCGCGGGCAGCGGCAGCAGATTCATCACCGCGAGATTGACGGCGATCATCGCCGCAAAGAACAATATGTTTTCCATGGCAGCGGCAAAGCCCGCCTCCGCCTCGGTCTCTTTCCCGACCTCCGTGATGGTCGAAACGATGCCGACCGGCCCGCTCAGATCCTTCACGCCTGCGCTGCCGGAGAGGAGCATCTGTAAGCTCACGCGCACCAGGCGCACATAGTCAAGCGTCTGATACCAGCTGTACTTGAGGCGCAGCAGCGGCGTAGCCTCGACCATGCCGCCGTAGGAAAAACCGTAGGCTCGAAATTCGTTTCCGTTTTCATCCGTGTAGGTTTGCTTGTGGAGCGTGCGCGTCAACTTTTCTCCGCCGCGCAGCACGGTAAGCTCCATCGTGTCGTCCCCCGAGGCGATCAGCTCCATGATGAGCGAAACGTCGCTTCTGAGATACACGCGCTCGCCGTTGATGGCGTAGATCGTGTCGCCGAGCATGATGCCGTCCTCCCCCTGCTGGGGAAAGTCCGGCTCCAGCGCTAAGACGTCCGCCGTGAGAAAGCCTTTTGCGCCGCTGTATAGCGCGAGAATGATGAGAAACCCGATGAGAAAGTTCATCGCGGCGCCCGCGACAAAGATGATGAACTGTTTCCAGATGCTCTGGCGATAGAGCGAATCCGCATCGTCGCAGTCATCGTCCTCCCCCGCCATCGCACAAAAGCCGCCGAGCGGCAGCAGACGCAGGGAATACTCCGTCTCACCCCGAACGGTGTGCAAAAGCTGTGGGCCCATGCCGACGGAAAACTCATTGACACGCACGCCGCACGCCTTGGCGGCGAGAAAGTGCCCCAGCTCGTGCACGATGATGAGCACGCCGAATATCAAAATTGCCGCGAGAATATAGACCATGTCGTCTCCTTATTTGAGCTTTTCAAGAACCGCCTGCCGTGCCAGCCGATCCGCTTCTAAAATATCCGCCAGGGCGGGATTTGATACCTGTTCGACTGAACTCAGCGCCGCTTCGACGAGCGCGGGAATGTCGTTGAAGCCTATTTGTTCGCGCAAAAACGCGCCGACGGCTACCTCGTTCGCGCCGTTCATCACCGCGCAGCTTGTGCCGCCGAGCGAAGCGCACTGCTTGGCAATGGCGAGGCAGCGGAACGCCTGATCGTCGGGCTGGGCGAACGTCAGCGGCGGACAGGACAGCAGGTCAAGTGCCGTGGGCGTATGCTCCGCGCGGTTGGGATAGGTCATCGCGTAGCGGATGGGCAGCTTCATGTCGGGCGTGCCGAGCTGGGCGAGCATCGCGCCGTCGTGAAACTCGACGAGCGAATGGACGATGCTCTGACGGTGGATGACCGCGCTGACTCTTTCCAGCGGCAGGCGGTAAAGCCGCATCGCCTCGATGATCTCAAGCCCCTTGTTCATCAGCGTCGCGCTGTCAATGGTGATCTTCGCGCCCATCGTCCAGTTGGGGTGCTTGAGCGCGTCGTATTTCGTCTTGCCCGCAAGCTCGTCGTAGGACAATCCGTAGAACGGCCCACCCGAGCAGGTCAAGATCAGGCGTCGAATTTCGCCGCGGTCGCGGCAGCCCTGTAAACACTGGAAGATGGCGGAATGCTCGCTGTCCACCGGCACGATCTCCGCGCCGCTGCGCTCCGCCGCGTCCATCACCAGCTCACCTGCGCACACGAGCGTCTCCTTGTTGGCAAGCGCGATGCGTTTGCCCCGGGCAATCGCGGCGAGCGTGGGCTGTAAGCCGATCATGCCGACCACCGCGGTCACGACGGTGTCCGCCTCGTCCATCGTCGCGGCGGCGAGAAGTCCCTCCATGCCGGAGAGGACTTCGATCTTGGTATCCGCAAGGCGCTGCTTCATTTCCTCTGCGGCAGCCTCGTCATAAAGCACGACCAGACGCGGGGAAAATTCCCGCGCCTGCTGTTCGAGTAAATCAACGCTGCTGTTCGCCGTCAGCGCCGCGACGGATAAGCCCAGATCGCGCGCGACCTCAAGCGTCTGCCGACCGATGGAGCCGGTCGATCCGAGTAAAGCAATACACCTTGTCATATCAGATCACACCTGCGCTCACAAAGAAGTAGACCACCGGCGCAATGAACATCGTCGAATCGAAACGGTCGAGCATCCCGCCGTGGGTCAAAAACAGGTGGCTATAATCCTTGATGCCCGCCTCGCGCTTGATGAGCGACATGGAAAGGTCACCGAGCTGTCCAAGCACGTTGCCAACCGCACCGACTGCAATGAGGCGCAGATAGTTCGGCGCATAGCCGAAACACTTCGCGCTGATGATGCCCAGCAGACACATACCGAGTGCGCTGCCGACGGGGCCGCCGAAAAAGCCCGCCCACGTTTTCTTCGGGCTGACGTGCGGCGCCATCTTGCGCTTGCCGAACCACATCCCAAAGTACATCGAGAGCGCATCGCCCGCAAACGCAATGAAAAACGGAGCGAGGACATAGACCTTGCCAAAGCTCTCGTGCATCCGCAAGAGGAAGATGCAGGAATACATCATCGGAAACACGATACCACCGACGATAGCGACCGCGACATCGTGGAAAGTGAACGGTTTTTCGCTGCCATAGGTCGAAACGGCAATCCAAAACAGGAATACCACCAATGCCCACGGCCAAATCAGGGTCACATCGAGCGGTGCGTGCTGCTTTTCTCCGTATTCAATCAGACCGACGACGTAATACCAATTTCGCCAACTGTAAATACTCTCCTCCAAAAGTGCGGAAAATACAATTGTCAGCACATAAACGTTTTTCGGTACGTCCTTCCCCGCCGTTTTCAGCAGCTCATACGCCGCGATGCCCGCGATGCCGCAAACCAGCACCATCGTCGCCCACGCGGGACACGCCAGCAGCACCGCAAGAAGCAGCGGCAGCCCCACGGCAACGACCAGCCATCTCTGTTTCATGGTTATCTCCTCCTTGTGAGGGATTATTTTTTGCTCAGGCCACCGAAGCGGCGGTCACGGCTCTGATAGGCGATGAGCGCCTTGTCAAACTCGCGCTCATCGAAATCGGGCCAGAGCGTGTCGGTATAGTAAAATTCGCTGTACGCGCACTGCCATAATAGGTAGTTGCTGATGCGCATTTCTCCGCCGGGACGGATGAGCAGCTCGGGCGACGGAAGTCCCGCGGAATAGAGGTAGTTTTCAAACGCCGCCTCCGTCAGTTCTCCTGCCTCGCACTTCCCCGCCGCACAATCGGCGGCAAAGGCGCGCGCAGCGTGCACGATCTCGTCGCGTCCACCGTAGTTGAGGCAGATGTTCGCCTGAAAGCCCTCGATGCGCGCGCTGATGGCATCCGTCCGCCGGATGAGGTCGCGCGTCTCCTCGTCGAGTACGCTCAGATCTCCTAAAAAGCGCAGGCGGTTCTTGTCTTTCTCCATCGTGTCGATGCACTCGTGCAGATAGTGCTTGAGAAGTCCCATGATGGCGTCCACTTCCTCTTTCGGGCGCTTCCAGTTCTCGGTGGAAAAGGCGTAGACCGTGAGGTAGTCGATGCCAAGCTCCTTGCAGTAGGTGCCGATGCGGCGGAACATCTCCGCGCCCGCCTTGTGGCCTGCCGTGCGCGGGAGTCCGCGCTTTTGCGCCCAGCGGCCGTTGCCGTCCATGATGACCGCAACGTGAGAAGGCAGGTTGGCTCTGTCAACCTGCCCCACGTTTTTCTTTGCTGTAAACAGTCCCATCAGACCGCCATCAGTTCCTTTTCCTTCTTGTCAAGAAGGGCGTCGACTTCCTTGCACATATCGTCAGTGAGCTTCTGGAGGTCTTTTTCGGCGATCTTATAGTCGTCCTCGGTGATCTCGGAATCCTTCTGCATCTTCTTGAACTTCTCAATCGCGTCGCGGCGGATGTTGCGGATGGCGACCTTGCCGCCCTCGGAATACTTGTGGATCTGCTTGACGAGCTCCTTGCGGCGCTCTTCGGTCAGCTGCGGGAAGTTCAGGCGGATCGCCTTGCCGTCGTTCTGCGGATTGATGCCGAGGTCAGACTCCTGAATAGCGCGCTCGATGAGCTTGAGGGCGCTGCCGTCCCACGGGGTGATGATCAGCTGGCGCGGATCTGGCGAACCGATGGACGCGATCTGCTGGATCGGCGTGGGAGAGCCGTAATAGTCGACCATGATGCGGTCGAGCACGGCGGCGTTGGCACGACCGGCCCGCACGGCGGCAAAGTCCGCGGCGACGGAGTCGATGCTCTTTTTCATCTTCTCTTCGTAGATCTTATAATCGTCTTTATTCATGGGGAAACCTCCTCAAAAAATGTCTTTGGTCTGCTTCTGCCGAAAACGGCAACCATATAGAGGAAGTATACCATACTCTTTCGTCTTTGTAAACTGTTTCCATCCTCCCTTGCAAGCTATTTCTGCCTGTAAGAGCGGTGTTTTTGCGTCCGTTTGGAACTCCAAAATCGTCGGGTACACTAAATCTTATTCAAAAAGCTATCCGGTAATTTCGAGGATTCTACTTGGATACTGCTGTATGGACAAGTGAAAATTTCCCGGAGAAGCTATAGTATTATTTAATTAGCCCCATCCTCACTTCCCCCCTGCCAAAAGGTAAAAAAGAACTGTGCTGTTTTGTGAAAACGGCACAGTTCTCTATTCTTACTTCTTTTTCGGGATACCCGTTTCGCATGGGACCTTTACCTGGCACAGTCCGCAGCCGTAGCGCGGCGCAAAGAGTTTCTTGGATGCCTCCACCTTTGTGTCGCAGCGCACATGGTCTTTCCCGTGCGTAAGGTCAATCGCCCCGGCGGGGCAGCGTACGGCGCAGGCGCCGCAGCGCGTGCAATACTCGTAGATGTCGGTGTATGGGCGCTCGTCCGCGGGGAGCGGCAGGTCGGTAATGAGACTCGTAAAGCGTCCTGCGATGCCCTTTTTCGTGATAAGCCCCTTGGAAAGTCCGAACGTCCCGAGACCGCAGACATACGCCGCGTGACGCTCCGACCAGTTGCTGCCGAACGTCGTCTCGTCGATCTCCTTGTAGCCCGTCATTCCCTGTCCTACCCGCATGGAGGAAAAGCGCTGATCGGTTGCCGGAATGCAGACGCTTGCGCCGTTTTCCGTCAGCCATTGCGCGAGCGTCTTTGTAAACTGCACGATATACCGCAGCCCTTCGATGCGCGCATAGAGCCACTGCAGCGAGGCGTCCTCTTTCATAGATCGGTTGCTCGCGCGCACCTGCTCGGAGATCGGGAAAAAGACGGAGATCACCGATTTTGCCCCACCCAGCCACTCGTCCGGACTCATGTGCCACGGGCCGATGACGCCGACCTTTTTGTACTCGTCAAACAGCGCGTCGACCGCCGCGCCGAAACCGACGAGCGGCGCGTCAAACAGCACCGTGCCGACGTACTGTGCAAGGATATCATCCTGCTGTGTGAGGATGTTTCCGGGCAGGGCGGTAAAAAGCTCGTTGATCTTTGCGACGATTTGTTCCTTTTTCATGGCCAATCCTTCCTTCTCTGATAAAATTTCAGCATTGCGTCGATAAAGGAGCGTGCGAGCGGCGCAAGATAGCTGTTTTTCCGATACACCACGCACAGCGGATGCACCAGATCCTGCGACGCCAAATCGAAAAACGCCAGCTTTTCCGGGTTCGGCGCGCTGCGCACTCCAGTCTCGTTGAGAAAGCAAAACCCACAGTTCTGCGCAGTCAGGTTGAGCGCGGTGGTGGCATTCATCGTATAGGTGACGTTTCTGAGCACGATACCGTTTTTATCCAGATAGTTGTTCACACGCGAGGCGAGGACGATCTCAGGGCGCAGCAAAAGCATCCGCTCGTCCTCCAAAAGGCGGAGCGAAAGCGGTTCGCCGCGCTCCTGTGATTCGAGAAATCGCTGCGTGATGGGATTTTCCCGATGTCCCGCCAACAGGATCTTTTCGTACATCACCGTCTCTGTCGTCACATAGTCAGGGGTGTCGAAGGTCGTATTCATCACGACGAAATCGACCTTGTTCTCCTGTACGAGCCGGTAAAGCTCGTTGGTCGGCTGCTCGTAGATTTCAAGATGCACGTCCGGATACAACTTGGTAAACTCCGGCAGAATGTCCGGCAGCAGCGTGCTTGCACGCCAGTTGCCAAAGCCCATGCGCAGCGTCCGTGAGCGGCTCTCGTTGAGCGCCGCAAAATCGAGCAGGAGCTTCTCATAGAGCTGATTTGCGCTTTCGAGGTACCGGACGTAGATCTCCCCCGCCTCGGTCAGCGCCAGCGGTGTTTTGCTGCGGTCAAAAAGCCTGACGCCGAAGCTCTCCTCAAGCCGGATGATCCACTGGCTGAGATAGGGCTGCGAAATATAGAGCTTTTCCGCCGCCTTTGAGATGCTGCCCTCCCCTGCGACGGTCAGAAAGTATTCGGGATTTTTGTTGACTTTCATTGCATCACTTCCCTTTTTCCATTATAGCCGCCAAAATCCGGGAAGTAAAGCATTTGTATAACAAAAATACTATACCGTCAGTTTCTTTTTGGACTTTGACGTATTTGCGGCGCGGTGATAGGATAAACATAACACAAAAAGAAAGCTGGGATGCTTATGTACCACTTCTCCGCAGACGTCCTGCGCGACTACTGCCGCGACGTGCTTGCCGCCTCCGGTGTGGACGCGGACTGTGCGCTCGCCGTCGCCGATATGCTCGTTGACGCCGACCTCACCGGCATCAGCACGCACGGCGTAAGCCGCATGGCGATCTATATGGAGCGCATGGAAAAGGGCGTGATGTCCCGCAAAAACAACATTAAGATCACAAAGGAAAGCCCCTCCGCCGTGGTGATCGACGGCGGCAACACGCTCGGTGCGGCGACGGCGAAATTTGCGATGGAGGCCTGCATCCGCAAGGCGCGTGAGACCGGCTGCTGCTTCGCCGCCGTACACGGCTCCAACCACTTCGGCGCAACGGGCTACTACACCAAAATGGCCGCCGCGCAGGACATGATCGGCTTTGCCTGCACCAACCTCACGGGCAAGATCGCACCGTTCGGCAGTGCGCAGCCGTTCATGGGCACCAATCCCATTTCGATGACCGCGCCGTCTCACGGAAGGCCGTTTCTGCTGGATATGTCCCCGAGTGTCGTGGCGCTGGGCAAGCTGATCCTCGCGCAGAAGCTCGGCAAGGAGATCCCGCTCGGCTGGGCGCTTGACGCGGACGGCAAGCCCACCACCGATCCCGCCGCGGGGCGCAAGGGCTCTCTCATCCCCATCGGCGGCCCCAAGGGCAGCGGCATCGCCATGGCGGTGGACATTTTGAGCGGCGTTCTCACCGGTGCCGGCTACGGCCCGCACCTGCACGACCTCTACGAATTTGACGCGCCGCAGGGCATCGGCCACTTCATGGGTGCGATCGACATCGCACACTTTATCGACGTCGAGTCGTTCAAGTCCATGATGGACACGCTCACGAGCGAGGTCAAGGGACTAAAGAAAGCGGACGGCTTTTCCGAGATCCTCATGCCCGGTGAGATCGAGCTGCGCAAGGCGGAGGAAAACGCCGCGGGCGGCATCGACCTGCCCGATCCCGTCTACGACGAGCTAAGCGTGCTGGGCAAGCCCTACGGACTGACACTTGCGTAAAAACAGGAAAGCAATACATAACAACAAAAAGGAGATCACAGCCATGAGATTTGCAACCATTCAGTACGGCGGCGCTGAGATTGCCGGCATCGTCACAAGCGAAGGCGTCCTCCCCATCAAGGCGCTCAACGCCGCCAAGGGCACCGCATGGGAGGAGACCATGTATGAGCTGATCTGCGCGCAGCAGATCCCGCAGCTGACCGCATGGTACAACGATAGCGGCAAGGCGGAACTGGAGAAGATCGCGGGCATCGTCCCCAAGGACAAGGTCGTCTATGCCCCGCTCTACCGCAACCCCAGGCGCATCTTCGGCATCGGACTCAACTACGTCGACCACGCGGGCGACATCGGCTCCGCCGCGCCGCAGGGCTTCCCCGGCAGCTTCTTCAAGATGGCGGACACGCTCATCGGCCCGGGTGATGAGATCAAGCTCCCCACGCTCAAGGAGGCGCTCAAGACCACCGCAGAAGCGGAGCTGGGCGTCATCATGGGCCGCGATTGCCGCGACATAGCCGAGGACGACTGGCAGAGCGCCATCGTCGGTTATACGACCGTGCTCGACATGACCGAGGAGTCCATCCTCAAGGGCAACGAATATGTCCCGGGAAATCCGCGGTATCTTTGCATCGTGAAGAACTTCCCCACGTTCTTCTCGTTCGGTCCCCAGCTCGTCACGCCGGACGAGGTGCCCGATGTGCTCAAGCTTGAGGTGCAGAGCGTCCACAACGGCGAAGTCTACGCCAAGAACGTCGTCGCCAACATGACGCACCGCCCCGCCAAGCTCGTTTCGCTCCACTCTTCCATCCAGGGCTGGTACGCGGGCGACATTCTCTCCACCGGTACGCCGCGCGCGTTCCACATTCAGGACGGCGATCAGGCGGAGTGCCGCATCTTCGGGCCGGACGGCTTCGAGATGGAGCCGCTCGTCAACCCCGTCATCGATCTCAAGAAACACCCTGAAAAGGCTTGATATAGGAGGAATTACAAGATGAAAACTGTCTTTACACTCACTTCCGCAGAGTCCCGCAGACTGATCGCCAAGGCCGTC
>JAZLIU010000202.1:0-2939 GCA_045617565.1 Oscillospiraceae bacterium | reverse complement strand
CAGATACTCGGCGGCGGGATGGCTGCGCAGATCCTGCGTGTAGCCGAGCGTCTGGTTGCTGATGGGGCACACCTCCAGGCAGATTTCCGACCTGGCGTAGCGCTCCAAAAGATCGGGATAGCGGTAAAGATTCAGCCCGTGTCCCACGCGCGATACACCGAGTAAGTACGCGTCGATCAGGTTGCCATTCTCCGCGCTGAGGCTTTCGCCGCCGTGGAGGTAGAACTGCAAGGCGGGGTACTTCTTTTTCACGCGCAGGAGCAGCGGCGCAAAGTCGCGCAGCGGAAGACTGCTGTCCTCCTCGTTGATGAGGTCGAAGCCGATGACGAAATCGGTCGGATGTTCGCTGTCAAAGCAGTCCTTGATGTTCTCGTGGGCGTAGAGCGTGTTGAGGAAGCACTTTTTCGTGATCTCCAGATTGTCGCGGTCGTGCTTGAGCCCCGCGCCGATGACCTTGACGGACAGGTACGGATAGTCCCGCCTGACGCGGTAATACGCCTCGCGCACATTCTCGATGCACGCTTCGCACACCTCCAGATCGTCGGAGAGCAGCATGTGGATCTCCGTGTGCATGATGCCGTGCCGGCAGTAATAGCGCAGGGCGCGGTCGTAGTAGACGAGGGAAAAATCGGTGTAGTTGGAGAGCACGGCGTGCTTTTCAAAAAGCGCCTCAAACCAGTCCCACACGCCCAAGCCGTGCGCCTCGGTGCCGAGGACCGTCCAGTTGAGCCGCAGCTCGTCCTCCGTCACCGTGCCGTCCGCCACGGCGTCGCAAAAGCGCTCGTAACCCTCCGGCACCGCCTGCCCTTCGTCCACGCGGATGAGGTCGTAACGGACGCGGTCGGTGTTGATGCAGAACTCGCGGCACTCCGTCAGCAACGCCGTCAGCTCACGCAGCGGAAGCTGCGCCATGTCGTGCACATGCAGGTCGGCGCCCTTGGGCAGCAGCGAGCAGAAGCGGTACAGCCGGCTTGCGGTGAGGGCTTTGTCCGTCAGTACGGGGACATGGTAGGGGACGCTGCCGCCGCAGGACTGTTGATATTCTTTTTTGAGCGCCGTCAGCACGCCATCGAGCCGCCGCTCCTTTTCGCTGAGGATGACGCCAAGCGGGTTGGCGTTGGCGGCAACGAGTGCGCGGCGCTTTTCTTCGTAGTTTTCAAGTGTCACTTCGTTGTTCACAAGAGCCTCCTGCGGCAATTATTTCGAATTCGGCTCCCCGTCAAAGGGCAGCGAGTAAAAGTATTCATAGTACGGCATGAGGAAGCGGAAGCCCTCGAGCAGCTCGTCTTTGAGCTGCGGCGTGAAGAGTACGCCCTCCGGGTTGTCGTCATAGGTGACGGCAAGGTTTTTGCGGTTGTACCACGGATTTAAGAGCTTGCCCGCGTCACCCTTGGGGCGCTTGTACTCCGGCCCGTCGAGCCGGAAGCGGGATTTGTTCAATCGCCGCGCAAGTGTTTCGAGCGGCTGGGGATTATTGTCGATGCGACTGCGGTGCTTGGCGGCGGTGGCGGCGTCCATATCCCAGAAGCCGCAGCCGTAGCTATAATAGTTCGGCGCAAGCTCGAAGTAGAGCGCGGGACGCCCGGCGCGCTCCTCGCTCGGATGCTCGAGCACGAACCACAGGTGGTCTTTATACGGCCCGCGTCCGTGCAGCCGCCGCGCATCGCGGTAAATGCGGCTCACGTGCACGCGCAGCGCCGCGTCGGGAAATTCCGCGTCCATCGCCGCGAACACCTCCGCAGCGAGTGCGCGCATGGGCGCATCCACATAGGTGAGATAGTCCTGCTTGTGGGCGAGGAACCATTCGCGCTCGTTGTTCAGCCGGATGCCCCAGAGAAAATCAATAGCGTTTTGCGAGAAGCCTTCAAACATAATACGACCTCTTTTGTAGTTTCTTTGTGCAGATTATATCGCGTTTTGGGTGAAAAATGCAAGCGCGGACTTTTTCGACAAAAATCTTGTCTTTTCGCGCAAACTTTGCTATTCTCATAGTAGCGGCATTTCCGCAATTTCCCACGCAAGCGCACACACAGCAGCGGAAATGCTAAGATAGTCAAAGGAGGCGAAACGATGAAGCAGTACAGCGAAGAAGAACTCAAGCTGCTCACGCAGGTGCTGCCGAGCGTCGCCACGCAACTGCGCGGCGCGATGGCGAACGTCTACACCGCGGCGCAGAAGCTCGTGCCGCCCGACGCGCGCGATGGGGATGAAAAGATCGACCGCACCGCGTCCGTCTTTTCGCAGAGCTATTATCAGATGTACCGCGTCATCGGCAACCTGAACGACGCCGCATTTCTCGCGGAAACGACACCGCTGACGCTGTATAATGACGATATTGTGGGCTTGTGCCGCAGCGTGTGCGAAAAGGTCGAGGGGCTGTTTGGCTTAAGCGGCGTCACGCTCGACTTTACCGCCGACTGCGAAGGCCACATCATCGGCATGGACGCAGAACGCATGGAGCGGCTGCTGCTTAATCTTCTGTCCAACGCGCTCAAATTCACGCCGCGCGGCGGGAAAGTGTCCGTCAGCGTCAAGACCGGCGGACGTAGCGTGCTGCTCACCGTCGCGGACACCGGCTGCGGCATCGCCGCCGACCGGCTCGACAGCGTGTTTGACCGCTTTCTCGACGTTGATCGTTTCGACCCCGCGCCGCACGGCCTCGGCCTCGGCCTTGCCATCTGCCGCCGCATCGCGCAGGGACACGGCGGGCGCATCGTGGCGGAGTCCGAGGAGGGCAAGGGCGCGACGTTCACCGTGGCGCTGCCGAACGTGAAATCCCCCAACAACCGCCTGCACGACGTGCGCTTTGACTATGCCGGCGGCTTCAACCCGTATCTTGTGCAGCTTTCCGACGCGCTGGGCGCGGAGGCGTTCGCGCAGAAGTATTTGGACTGATGAAAAGAGTATTGATTGCCATGAGCGGCGGCGTGGATTCGTCC
>JAZLIU010000201.1:0-8529 GCA_045617565.1 Oscillospiraceae bacterium | reverse complement strand
ACCACACTAAAGGTTTTATCCTTCGGTGTGGTCTTTAGTTTGTGCCTCCGCTTGAAGAGTGTCGGTCAAAAATTTTCTTGTTTCAGAAAATCCCTAAGTTGCACTCTCTTTGCGTGTCTCTTTTTTTGGTGCCATTGCCTTTTTACTGTTCTGTGAAGAACACTTCCACGATGCCGGCGTCCTCGGTGTTCGGGTAGAACTGCACCTGCCACGGCGTCGCGAGCGTGTCGGGAAATTCGCTTTGCACCTCCTGCACCATCGCCGCAACATCCGCGCTGTCGCTGGCAAAGTAGCCGACGCGGACGGTCAGGCGCTCCGCGCCCTGCTGCACAGCCGAGCGCAGCAGCTCCGGCAGTGCCTCGGTCGAGGTCGCGTTGATGATGCCCGCCTGCTCCGTCTGCGTGCGGCGGTAGCCGAAGTGGAAGCTGAGCGCGTAGTAATCGCGCTCGGCGGCGCAGGTGTAGGTCACATAGTCGAGAAGATACGCGCCCAGCGCCGTCTCCTGCTGCACCTCCGCGCAGGCGCTTTCCATCATCGTCTCGGCATCGAGATCCTCTCCGTAGACGCGGACGGTGCCGTCGTCGGCGTGCTCACCGAGCAGCAGCAGCATCGCGTTGACGAGATCCTGATAGCTGTCGGCGCGCAGGGTATCGCTCTCCTCATTCTCCCAATACGTTTCGCTGTGCGGTTCGGCGCTTGCATAGGAGCGCTCCAGCACGACGTTCGCGCAGCCCGTGAGCGTCAGCGAAAGTGCCGCGCAAAGAGCCAGTATTCTCTTTTTCACGGCGTTCGCCTCCTCTTAATAGCCGAGTTCCTCGTCGATGAGGACGACCTCCATCTCGCAGCTCTTCATTTTTTCCCACAGCACCACAAGGCCGCGGCAGATGCGCTGCGGACTCTTGCAGTTGTAGCAGTGATCCGCCTTGATCGCGCAGGGCGTTTTCACGCCGAGGCGCTGTGCATTCTTCGGACTTGCGATGTTCCGCGCGCGCCAGAGCGCCTCATCGTACGTCGGTGCGAGCTTGTTGCGTCCGACGACGAAATACACTTTTTTGTGCCCGAACAGCTCGCCTGACACGCGGTTGCCCGTGCCGTCGATATTGATGATCTCACCCGTTTCGGCAAGGCCGTTGACGGAGGTGAGGTAAATGTCCGAGGTCATCGACGCGATGCAGTTTTCCCGCGCGTCCGCGCCCTCCGGCACCGTCCAGAAATCGGACATCTCGTTATGTTTGGCAAGCATCTCGAGAACACCCATTTCCTTGAGTGTGACCGAGCCGCCGAACGACACCGTCACGCCGTCGATCTGCTCGTTGAGATAAGCAGCGGCATCCGCCGCGGTCGCGAAGGTCGAAACTGTAAACTGTCGCGCTTCCAGCGCGGCTTTGACTTTGCTGAAATCCATACGTTTCCTCCTAATTAGATCAATGACATCTGCTTATCGTCCGTATCTTCTTCCTTCAAAAGCGCGCCGGCAGCGGGCACGGAGCGCCCGCGGTAGCGCGAAAGATTGCTGATCCCCGTCTCGGCGGGCAGGCACGCATAGTCGAGCGTGTATTTTTTCTTGAGCGTCAGCGCCGCGACGCCCTGTGTGCTGCGCGTGGACTTGCTTGCAAGCAGCGCGGTGTTGAACACCAGCACGCGCGGTTCTGTCGAGTAGAGCGCGACCTCGCAGTCCTCGGTGAGGTGCAGGAGCGTGCGGAGCGGGCTCTTGTCGCTGTACGCACCCGTGAGACGGCGGCGGTTGGACGTCGTCTGATACGCGGATAGCTCGACCTTTGCCGCCTTGCCGTTTTCAAAGAAGAACAGCACATAGCCCCGATAGTCCCCGGGCAGCACCATACCGATGACGCTCTCGCCGTCCTCCATACCGAGCTTCGCGGGGAGATAGTCGCCCAGCACCGACGCTTTCGTGTCGTCAAACTCGGATAGGCGCGTCTTGTAGACCTGGCATTTGTCGGTGAAGAACATGACCTCGGCTGCGTTCGAGGTTTCAACACTTGTGCGCAGCGCGTCGTCCTCCTTAAATTTCTGCTCGCCGCTCATGCGAAGCGACAGCGGCGTGATCTTTTTGAAGTAACCGTGCTTGGAGAGGAAGATCGTAACAGGATAGTCGTCCGCCTCGGTTTCTTCCTCGATCTCCTCGATCTCGTGCTCGTAGACGATGCCGGTTCTTCTCGGCTCGGCGTACTTTTTGCGCACCTCGGCGAGCTCTTCCACGATGATCTTTTTGACGCGCGAGGGGCGCGCGAGAATGTCTTCGAGGTCTTCGATCTCCGCTTCGAGGCTCTCCGTCTCCTCCAAACGCTTCATGATATATTCGCGGTTGATGTTGCGCAGTCTGATCTCCGCGACGTACTCCGCCTGGATCTGGTCGATGCCGAAGCCTATCATCAGGTTCGGCACGACGTCCGCTTCCTTTTCCGTCTCGCGGATGATTTTGATCGCCTTGTCGATGTCGAGCAGGATGCGCTTTAAGCCCTTTAAGAGATGCAGCTTTTCTTTCCGCTTGCCGAGGACAAAATACACGCGGCGCTTGACGCTCTCCGTGCGCCATGCGCACCACTCGTCCAAAAGCTCGCGCACCCCCATCACTTTCGGCATTCCCGCGATGAGGACGTTGAAGTTGCACGAGGCGGTATCCATGAGCGGCGTGGACTTAAAGAGCTTCGCCATGAGCCTCTCGGGATCGGTGCCGCGCTTTAAGTCGATCGTGAGCTTGAGACCGTTCAGGTCGGTCTCGTCGCGCATATCGGCGATCTCCTTGACCTTGCCGAGCTTGATGAGCTCCGCCACCTTGTCCATGATGGCCTCGGAAGTGGTCGTGTAGGGAATTTCGTAAATTTCGATGAGATTTTCACTCTTGTCGTAGCGCCAGCGGGCGCGCACGCGCACGCCGCCGCGCCCCGTGTTGTAGATCTCCTCAATGGCGGCAGCGTCGTACAGCACCTCGCCGCCGGTCGGGAAATCGGGGGCAAGGAGCGTCTCCGAGAGGGTGCAGTCAGGGTTCTTGAGCTACGCCACCGTCGTGTCGCACACCTCGCCGAGGTTGAAGCCGCAAAGCTGGCTCGCCATGCCGACGGCGATGCCCTGATTGGCGGAGACTAAAATATTGGGGAAGGTCGTCGGCAGCAGCGCCGGCTCCTTCATCGAGTTATCGTAGTTATCGACGAAATCGACCGTGTCGCAGTCGATGTCCCTGAAAATTTCGGCACAGATGGGAGATAGCTTCGCCTCCGTATAGCGGCTCGCCGCCCACGCCATATCGCGCGAGTAGACCTTGCCGAAGTTACCCTTGGAGTCCACGAACGGGTGCAGCAGCGCGCCGTAGCCCTTACTGAGTCGCACCATCGTGTCGTAGATCGCCGCGTCGCCGTGGGGATTGAGGCGCATCGTCTGACCGACGATGTTCGCACTCTTCGTGCGCGCGCCCTTTAAGAGCCCCATTTGATACATCGTATAGAGGAGCTTGCGGTGCGAGGGCTTGAAGCCGTCGATCTCCGGAATGGCGCGCGAGACGATGACCGACATCGCGTAGGGCATATAGTTCGTCTCGAGCGTCTGCGTGATCGGCTGCGCGACCACGTCCGCGTGGAGGCCCAGTACATTCGGGTTCTCCGCGCGGTGCTTCACTTCTTCGGTTTGCTTCTTCTTCGCCATAATTTCTGTTCCTTACTGTGAATTTGTCTGCCCGCCCCGCCGCAGCATCAGTGCGTAAAGCGGCGGCAGCAGCACAAAGGTCAATACCATGTTGGATACGCCGTGGATGATATCGTACGGAATGCCCGACACCCACCACGAAATCGCCATGGGGAGTCCCCCGATGAAAAAGTATGGGGTCGCGCACAGTGCGCCGAACAAAAATCCGTGGATACCCGCGAGCGCCGCCCAGAAAAGGCGGCTGTCGCTTTTGCGAAACGGCAGCGCGGCAAGCACGAGCAGCGGCCAGGTGTAGAGGTACATGATGTTCCAGATCCCCGCGCCGTACAGTCCGATCTCTAAAAGCACAAATCCGAACGTCGGGTACAGCGCACGCCGTCCGTAAACGCGCACGCACAGCAAAATCAGCAGCGTGATCGGATGCACATTCGGGATGACGCGCAGCGCCTCCTTGCCCGCGACCATCAGCGCGCAGATGAGCGCGAGCTCGGCGATCTCGCGCGGCTTACCAGCCGACGTTGAGCGTGAAGTCATATACGTCACCGTCCGTCACCACCTGCTCGTCCACGCCGTAGAGCGCCATTTCGCCGTTCACGTCGTAGCCCCACCACTGCTGTAAGCTCTCGTCGGCTGTCTCGCCGTCCACGGTGGTGAGCCAAAGCCCGTACTCGTCCTCGACGCCCGCGATCAGTCCCTCCTGCTCCAACGCGGCACGGAGGTATTCCGCGTCCGTCGAAACGGTGTAGGTCGTGTCGTCGCCATTGAGGTGGTCGACGTTGACCGTGATGGTCTTGCTGCCCGCTTGCGTCTTCGGCGCAAGGCGGGAATAGACCGTCAGCGAGCCGATGACAAGCAGGACCGCAAGGGAGAGCGCCAAAAGTCCCTGTTTCTTTTTCATGTGTTTTTCTCCGCGGGTTTTATTCGTAGCGCTCGATCTTGGTTTCAAGGCCGTACTTCGCCTTGACCGCCTTGAGCTTCACCATGTTGTCACTCGCGTTGTGCGCTTCGATCGCCGTTTTGTCGCGCCACTTTTCCAAAAGCAGCGCCACGCCCGCGTCCTGCGTGGGCAGAAAATAGTCGTACTGAAGGCAGCCGTCCTCCGCCTTGACCGCGGCCTGCAAGCCGCCGGACTCCATTTCCTCGACAAAGGCCTTGGCCTGAGCGCCGGTGTAGTAAACGTGCAGAACGATGTTTTCCATAAGAATACCCCTTTTCCGTTATTTGGCGTACGTTACGATACGTCGATCATTTCCAGATACTTGTACCCGTTTTCAGCAATATGATTTTTGCGTCCCTGCAAGTCGTCGCCCAGCAGCAGGTCAAAAACGCGGCTCGTTTCCTCCGCGTCCTCGGGCATCACCTTGATGAGGCGGCGCGTTTCGGGATTCATCGTTGTCAGCCACATCATCTCGGGATCGTTCTCGCCGAGACCCTTGGAGCGGTCGACCTTGTACTTCTTTCCCTCAAGCGAGGTGACGATGTCGTTTTTCTCCTTGTCCGTGTAGGCGAACCACGTCTTGTCGCCGCATGTGATCTCAAAAAGCGGCGTCTCGGCGATATACACATACCCCTCGCGGATGAGCGTGGGACAGAGGCGGTAGATCATCGTGAGGATGAGCGTGCGAATCTGGAAACCGTCCACGTCGGCATCGGTGCAGATGACGACCTTGTTCCAGCGGAGATTGTTCAAATCAAAGGCATTGAGGTTCTTGACGAACTTGCCCGGCACCTCCACGCCGCAGCCGAGGACCTTCAAAAGGTCGGTGATGATCTCGCTTTTGAAGATGCGCGGATAGTCGGCTTTCAGGCAGTTCAAGATCTTGCCGCGCACGGGCATGATGCCCTGAAACTCCGCGTCGCGCGAGAGCTTGACAGAGCCCAATGCCGAGTCGCCCTCCACGATGTAGATTTCACGGCGGCTTACGTCGCGCGTGCGGCAGTCGACAAATTTCTGCACGCGGTTGGCGATGTCGATCTTCTCCGTGAGCTTGGTCTTCATGTTCAGGCGCTGCTTTTCCGCGCTCTCGCGGCTTCTTTTGTTGATGAGCACCTGCTCGGCGATCTTCTCGGCGTCGGTGTGGTTTTCGATGAAGAAAATTTGCAGGCGGTCTTTCAGGAACTCCGTCATCGCCTCCTGCACGAACTTGTTCGTGATCGCCTTTTTCGTCTGGTTTTCGTAGCTCGTCTGCGTGGAGAAGTTGTTGGAAACAAGGATGAGGCAATCCTCCACGTCCTGCCATGTGACCTTGCTCTCGCTCTTTTGGTATTTGTTGTTGTTTTTGAGGTACGCGTCGATGGCGTAGACGAAGGCGAGCTTGGTCGCCTTTTCGGGGCTGCCGCCGTGCTCGAGCCACGAGGAGTTGTGATAGTGCTCGATGCGCTGCACCTTGTTGGAAAAGCAGCACGCGCAGGAGAGCTTCACTTTATATTCCGGCTTAGCGTCGCGGTCGCGGCCGCGGCGCTCGGTCTCCCAGAACGCGGGCGTGGTAAGCGCATTCTCCCCTGCGATCTCGTTGACGTAGTCCACGATGCCGTTTTCGTAGACGAAATCCTGTGTCTCAAATTTTCCCGCGCTCACTTCGTTTCTGAAGCGGAACGTGATGCCGGCGTTAACGACCGCCTGTCGCTTCATCGTCTCGACGTAGTACTCGGCGGGGATGTCGATATCGGTGAACACGTCGAGGTCAGGGAGCCAGCGTGTGAGCGTGCCGGTCTTTCTGCCGCGGTCAGTCGGCTCGACGGTGAGCTCCTTGCCCTTTTTGCCCGTGGCTTCGCCGCGCTCGAAGTGCAGCGAATATTTGTTTCCATCGCGCCAGACGGTCACGTCCATGTAGCGCGAGGCGTACTGCGTGGCGCAGGCGCCGAGACCGTTGAGGCCGAGGGAGTATTCATAGCTCTCGCCGCTGTTGTTGTCGTACTTGCCGCCGGCGTACAGCTCGCAGTAGACGAGCTCCCAGTTCATGCGGTTTTCTTTGGCGTTGAAGTCCACCGGACAGCCGCGCCCCTGATCCTCGACCTCCACACTGCGGTCAAGGTACCGCGTGACGGTGATGAGTTTTCCGTGACCCTCGCGCGCCTCGTCGATGGAGTTGGACAAGATCTCAAAAACGGCGTGCTCGCAGCCCTCTAAGCCATCGGAGCCGAAGATGACCGCAGGTCTCTTGCGGACGCGGTCCGCCCCCGTGAGCGCGGAGATGCTCTCGTTGCCGTAATCACGTTTTTTTGCGTCAGACATTATGTTTTCTCCATTTCGACGAATTTTCAAAAGCACAAAGTTTTGTATATTATATACGCTTTTCACCACAATAACAAGTGGTATTGCCATTTTTTCACTTTTCCCCGCCTTTTTCGGGTAAAGACGGGGAAAATGCGGAAAATGTTCCCTCCTGCGTCAAAACATAACAGCAGAGTAAACTTAAAAAATCCTTGCAAAATCAGAGTTATGCACAGTTTCCACAGGATTATCCACAGTATTATGTTGACGCATAATCTCCCCAAAAAGAGCGATTTTTCCGCCGCGGACAGATTTCGACAAAACAGAAAACGGAACAAGCGCGTTTTTCAAATTTGGCACATTTGCCATATTGACAACATCCGGCGAAAATTCTTTTCGCCGGATGTTGTCAGGCTTTTCAGCTTTCATCAGTTTCTTTCACCTTTTTGCACGAAGTGCTTGCTCTATTGCCGATTTGGTGTTAAAATCCCATAAAGGCAATATCATGAAGCAGAGGAAATATATATGGATATGAAAGAGAAACGGAAAGCGAAATTTTCCTTTGGGATGTTTTTGGTGACGATCGGCATCGTCTACGGCGACATCGGCACCTCGCCGCTGTACGTGATGAAGTCCATCCTGCAGGGCAACGGCGGCATCGGCGCGATCAACGAGGACTTTATCGTCGGCTCGCTGTCGCTCATCATTTGGACGATCACGCTGCTCACGACGGTCAAATACGTGCTCATCGCCATGAAAGCGGACAACAACGGCGAGGGCGGCATCTTCTCGCTCTACTCGCTCGTGCGCAGCTGCGGCAAGTGGCTCATCTTCCCCGCGATGATCGGCGGCGCCGCACTTTTGGCGGACGGCGTGCTCACCCCCGCCGTCACGGTCACGACGGCGATCGAGGGCCTGCGCAGCATTCCGTCGATGGATAAGCTCCTGGGCAGTGGGCAGACGAACGTCATTCTCATTACGCTTGCGATCATCTGCGCGCTTTTCGCCGTGCAGCACGCCGGTACCAGCAAGATCGGCAAGGCGTTTGGCCCCATGATGCTCGTGTGGTTTTCGTTCCTCGGCGTCACGGGACTTCTCAACATATTTCAGAACCCCATCGTCATCAAGGCGTTCAACCCGCTCTACGCCGTGCAGGTGCTGCTGAGTCCCTACAACAAGGCAGGGCTGATGATCCTCGGCAGCGTCTTTCTCGCGGCGACCGGCGCCGAGGCGCTCTACTCCGACATGGGACACGTCGGGCGCGAGAATATCTATTTCAGCTGGCCGTTCGTCAAAACGTGCCTCATCCTCAACTATCTCGGTCAGGGCGCGTGGATCCTCAAAAGTTGTGCGGACACGGCGCTGCTCGCCATCGAAGACCTCAACCCGTTTTTCCAGATGCTCACACCCGCGCTGCGTCCCGTGGCGGTGCTGCTCGGCGCGATGGCGGCGGTCATCGCTTCGCAGGCGCTCATCACCGGCTCGTATACGCTCGTGTCCGAGGCGATTTTGCTCGACCTGATGCCGCATCTCAATGTGCAGTTCCCGTCGGACACCAAGGGTCAGCTCTATATCGACACCGTCAATAAGCTGCTGTGGATCGGCTGCACGCTGGTCGTGCTCTACTTCCGCTCCAGCGCCCGCATGGAGTCCGC
>JAZLIU010000200.1:0-3277 GCA_045617565.1 Oscillospiraceae bacterium | reverse complement strand
ACTCTCTTCCGGAAGAGAATATCCCCTCAAGAGCGTTACTCCATCTTAAAATCGCCGACAGAAACGAAGAGAACCGCACCAGACGGTGCGGTTCTGTTTGCTTGTTGTTGTGCCTTATTCGTCCTCGTGGGCAGCCACCGCGATGTGCAGCTCATCAAGCTGCTTCTGTGTGACCCCGTTCGGCGCCCCCATCATAATGTCCTGCGCGTTCTTGTTCATCGGGAACGGAATGATCTCGCGGATGGACTCCTCGCCCGCGAGCAGCATCACCATGCGGTCCACGCCCGGGGCGATGCCCGCGTGGGGCGGCGCGCCGTAGCAGAACGCGTTGTACATGGCGGGGAACTTCGCCTTGACGTCGTCCTCGCCGAGACGCACCAGCTCGAACGCCTTGACCATGATCTCAGGATCGTGGTTACGCACCGCGCCGGAACTCAGCTCGATGCCGTTGCACACGAGGTCGTACTGATCCGCCATGATGCTCAGCGGGTCGATCTCGCCGCGCTCCGCCTTCTCTAAGATCTCCTTGCCGCCCTTGGGCATGGAGAACGGGTTGTGGCAGAATTCCAGCTCGCCGGACTCGTCGCCGATCTCGTACATCGGGAAGTCGGTGATCCAGCAGAACTCGTAGCGCTCCTTGTCCATGTGACCGGCGCAGTTCGCGCCGAAGGTCTTGATGAGCACACCGCTCATCTTGGTCGCCAGCTCGCCCGCGCCGAGCACGACGAGGGTGTTCGGCTTGAGGTCGAGCACCTTGCCGACCTTTTCGGCGTCGACAAACTTGGCGATGCCGCCGGTGATCGCGCCGGTCTCGTCCACCTTGAACCAGTAGCCCTTGCTGCCGGACTGCACCTCGCAGTCGGTGAGCAGCTTTTCGATCTGCTTGCGCGTGAGCGTGCAGTTGGAGATATCGACCGCCTTGACGGTCTCGCCGTCCATCGGATCAAAGCCGCTGCCGACGAAGGCGTCGGAGACGTTCTTCGCGGTCAGGTCGATGCGAAGGTCGGGCTTGTCGCTGCCGTAGACGTCCAGCGCGGTGAGGTAGGGGATGCGCGTAAAGGGAGGCTTCGAGGCGACGTTGTACTTGCCGTACTTGGCGAAAATCGGGGGCAGCACATCCTCGCAGACGGCGAACACGTCCTCCTGCGTGGCGAACGCCATCTCCATGTCGAGCTGGTAGAATTCGCCGGGGGAGCGGTCGCCGCGCGCGTCCTCATCGCGGAAGCAGGGCGCGATCTGGAAGTAGCGGTCAAAGCCGGAGGTCATCAGGAGCTGCTTGAACTGCTGCGGCGCCTGCGGCAGGGCATAGAACTTGCCGGGGTGCTTGCGCGCGGGGACGAGATAGTCACGCGCGCCCTCGGGGGAGGAGGCGGTGAGGATCGGCGTCGTGATCTCCAGGAAGTTGTGCGCGGTCATGCCGGCGCGCAGCGCGGCGACGACCTGGCAGCGCAGGATGATGTTTGCCTTGACCGCGGGGTTGCGCAGGTCGAGATAGCGGTACTTGAGGCGCTGCGTCTCGTCCGCCTCGCGGCTGCGGTTGATCTCGAACGGCAGCTCGTTGTAGCGGCAGCGGCCGAGCACTTCGATCTTCTCGGGCACGACCTCGATGTCGCCGGTCGAGAGCTTGCTGTTCTTGCTCGCGCGCTCGCGCACAGTGCCCGAAACGGAGATCGTGGACTCCTTGTTGAGGCTCTTGACGAGCTTCATCATTTCTTCGTCCTCGACGACGATCTGGCTCGTGCCGTAGAAGTCGCGAAGCACCACGAACGCGAGATTGCCGCCGACCTCGCGGACATTCTCCATCCAGCCGACGAGCTTGACGGACTCGCCGACGTTCTCGATTCGCAGTTCGTTGCAGTTGTGTGTACGGGATTGCATCATGGGAAAACCACTCCTTTGTCTGCTAATAAATCAATTAAAAATCTTCTTCAAAGAAATCCGTATCTATTGTTTTTGTCTGATAAGTAGAAACCACAGAGACGCCCAGATCGTATTCGATCATCAGCCGTGTCAATCGTTCTCCGTCGACAAGAACGATCCGCTGCTGTTTTGCATACTCTTTTGCGCTGTCAGAAAATTTTGCGGTCGTGATGAACAGCCCCTTTGAGGCATGGACGCCTGCGAGTGCGCCGAAAAACTTTTGAATTTCCGGTCGACTGACGGTCGTTTCGGGATCCCATCGCTTTGCCTGTATATAGATTTGATCAAAGCCGAGCTTATCCTCTCGAATAATGCCATCTATCCCGCCGTCGTTGCTTCTTTGCGTAACAACGCCTGCGTCCGAGGCGGAACCACCGTAGCCCATTTTGCAGAGCAGCTTAATGACCAACGCTTCAAAGAAATCGGAGTCCCGTTTCAAAATTTCACTCATTAAATCATCTGCCAACCGCTGATTTAATGCAAGAATTGCTTGCTCTAAGCGATCATCCGGCGTCTCACCGCCCGATTCCGTCAATTCTTCTTTTTCGGAGGAAACAGCCGGACGCTTCAGGAACGCCTGAAAGCTCGGATAACGGGAAAGAAATGAATTATCCAAAACGGCGGGCGGGTTCTTTATTACGCGCAGCCCTTCCGCCGTGATTTGATGATGTCCGCGCCGAACGCTTTCGACTAAACCTGCATTTTTGAGGTAGGCAATCGACCAGCCGATACGATTTGAAAACACATGTACCTTTCCTGATGGAAGGAACTCTTGCTGCTCTTCCTCCGAGAGACGGATGTCCTTTGCGACATGGTCGGAAATCTCTTTGTTTGTGTGTGGCTTGCTGTCTGCCAATGCATTCAACACTTGCAGATACATTTCATCGTATTTTGGAATCATATGGCAACTCCAATTTGTATTTTTTGATTAAATTATTACATGCTGTATTACGTTGTAAACGGTTTTGTTTTCGGGTACATGATCTCGCGCCAGTCGAGATCGCCGCGGCCGAGGCCGAGCACCAGCAGCTCCGCCGTCGCCTGGTTGGTGGCAAGCGGGATGTTGTTCTGGTCGCAGAGCTTGGAGATATAGGTCAGGCTCTCGTCATAGCGCGGGTCGTTCGGATCGCAGAAGAACAGCACCATGTCCAGCTCGTTGTACGCGATGCGCGCGCCGATCTGCTCCGCGCCGCCGTGGATGCGCGCCATGAAGAGGTGGATGGGAAGTCCCGTCGCCTCGGCGATCATGCGGCCGGTGATGTTCGTCGCGCAGAGCGTGTGCTGGGACAAAACGCCCGCATACGCCGTGCAGAACTGCACCATCAGGTCTTTTTTGTTGTCGTGCGCCATCAAAGCA
>JAZLIU010000199.1:0-3505 GCA_045617565.1 Oscillospiraceae bacterium | reverse complement strand
CTACACACAGCTTTACGACGGCTGGGCGAATGACGGCGGTTCCTACCGCGGGGGGAAGTAAGTGATGAAACACATCATTCTATACGGCGCGGATATGACGACACGCGCGGACGCGTACGCGCAGATTTGGCGCGCACTGGACGCTCCGGAGGGCTGCGGCGCGAATCTCGACGCGCTTTGGGACGTGCTCACCACGACCGCCGCGCGCCTCACGCTGCAAAATCCCGCGCCCATGCTCAACGCTCTCGGCAGATACGGCTGCAGGCTGCTGGAGGTTTTTTTCAAAGCGGCAGAGGAAACGGAGACATTTCAATTTTCCGTCGAAGCGTGAAGGCTTTTGCGAAAAACGGCGAATTTTGGCTTGCTTTTGCATCAAGTCCGTGTTAAGATTTCCCTCGCGTCTGTGTCAAAAACAAGAACGGGAGAAAGAAATATGAACGACCTCAAGCCGCAGTTACTCCTTTCGCTCAAAGACTACTCCGGTGAAAAGCTCGCAAAGGACATTGTCTCCGGCATCATCGTTGCCATCATCGCGCTGCCGCTGTCCATCGCGCTGGCGCTCGCCTCGGGCGTGGGCCCTGAGCAGGGTATCTACACCGCCATCATCGCGGGCTTTGTCATCTCCGCGCTCGGCGGCAGCAAGGTGCAGATTGCCGGCCCGACGGCGGCGTTCGCCTCGATCGTGGCGGGGATCGTTGCCGAAAACGGCATGGAGGGCCTCGCAACTGCCACCGTCATGGCGGGCATTATTCTGGTACTGCTCGGTATCTTCCGCCTCGGCGCGCTCATCAAGTTCATCCCCTATACCATCACCACCGGCTTCACCGCCGGCATCGCCGTGACGATCGTCATCGGTCAGCTCAAGGACTTTTTCGGCCTGACCTTTACCCACTCGCCCATCGAGACGGTGGATAAGGTCAAGGAGGTCGCCGCCTGCTTCGGCACGGCGAATTGGACGGCGGTCGGTATCGGCGCGCTGGCGCTGGCAATTCTCGTCGTCTGCCCGCGCTTTATGAAGAAGGTCCCGCCGTCTCTGATCGCAGTCATCGTCACCGCACTCGTCGTGAAGCTCGCGGAGCTTCCGGTCAATACCATCGGCGACCTCTACACGATCTCCAGCGCGCTGCCGCACTTCACGCTGCCGGCGCTGGATCTGTCTACGATCGTGCGCGTTGCGCCGGACGCGTTTACCATCGCGTTTCTCGCCGCCGTCGAGAGCCTGCTCTCTGCGGTCGTCGCCGACGAGATGATCGGCGCGCGCCACAACTCCAATATGGAACTGGTCGCGCAGGGCGTCGGCAACGCCGCGTCCGCGCTCTTCGGCGGTATCCCCGCCACGGGCGCCATCGCCCGCACGGCGGCGAACATCAAAAACGGCGGCACCTCTCCGATCGCCGGCATGGTGCACGCGATCGTCCTGCTGCTTACGCTCGTTTTGCTCATGCCCTATGCCGCGCTTATTCCAATGCCCTGCATCGCCGCGATCCTCTTTATGGTCGCGTACAATATGTCCGGCTGGCGCAACGTCGTGCGCATTCTCAAGCACTCGCCCAAGAGCGACAGCGCCGCGCTGGTGCTGACGTTCGTGCTGACGGTCGTTTTCGACCTCGTCGTCGCCATCGCCGTGGGACTGATGCTCGCGTGCCTGCTGTTCATGCGCCGCATGGCGGATGTTGCGGAGATCTCTGAGTGGAAATACGTCGAAGCGGGAGAAGCGGATAACGGGCTCTACCGTCCGGTTCCGGAGCACGTTATGGTCTACGAGATCAACGGCCCCATGTTCTTTGCCGCGGCGGACAAGATCCCGCACGTTGCCGAGGACGAGAAGCGAACCGTCATGGTCCTTCGTATGCGCGCCGTGCCCGCGCTCGACATCACCGCCATGAACGGGCTTATCCGCCTGCGCGAGGAGTGCAGCAGTAGCGGCATCCGCATGGTCTTCAGCCACGTCAACGAGCAGCCGAAGTCCGTAATGGATAAGGCAGGTTTTACCGCTGAGGATGGCGTGTGCTACTTTGCCGCCAACATCGACGCGGCGCTTGCCCTCGCCGGTGAGCTTGCATAAAAAACGACAGGGAAAGCGTATCACCCAATCAGACCCCCCCGCTGGGGCGGTGCCGCGGGGGGACATTTTTGCCTGCTCTGCCGCAAATGATCTTCTTGCGGTAAATTGCTGCAAAATTTTTCATCAAAAATGAAAAGTTGCCCCAAAACGCATTGAAAGCCAGCGAGACTTGTGCTAAAATCGCAATAATTCAAAAACAAGCGCGAAGACTGCACAAAGAGCGAAAAATTTCTCAAGTGGGAATATCAGAAAAAGGGAGGCATCCTTTTATGGAGCGTCACTGTCGAACCTACGATACTTATGTCGAAATCCTCCGGCGCGAGCTGGTATGCGCCATGGGCTGCACGGAGCCGATCGCCATCGCGTTCTGCGCGGCAAAAGCACGCAGCGTGCTGGGCGAACTGCCCGAGCGCATCGAGGTCATGTGCAGCGGCAACGTCATCAAAAACGTCAAGAGCGTGGTCGTGCCCAACGCGAACGGCGGGCGCGGCATCGCCGTTGCGGCGGCACTGGGCGTACTCGGCGGCGACGCAGAGGCGGGTTTTCAGGTGGTCGCCAACGTGCCGCAGTCGGCAAAGGACGCGCTGCACGGATATCTTGAAAAAACGCCGGTCAGGACGCTGCCGTCGGATTCTGAGTATCTGCTGGACATCACAGTGACGGTCTACGCGCTTGAAAAGAGCGCGAGCGTGCGCGTGGTCAACGAGCACACGAACATCGTGGAAATCAAAAAGAACGGCGAAACCATCTTTTCCGAGCTGCCGGGTGCGGAGGAAGTAAGCGAGAGCGACGCGCCGGACTACGAGCTTCTCACGGTTAAGGATATTTACGATTTTGCCGAAACCTGCGATTTGGATGATGTGCATGACATCATCGCGCGGCAGATCGAATGCAACACCGCCATCGCGGAGGAGGGCCTCAAAAACGACTACGGCGCGAATATCGGCAAGGTCCTGCTCAAGTCCGATCCGACGAGCGTGCGTACCCGCGCGAAAGCCTTCGCTGCGGCGGGCAGCGACGCGCGCATGAACGGCTGCGAGCTGCCGGTGGTCATCAACTCGGGCAGCGGCAATCAGGGCATGACCGCCTCGCTTCCCGTGATCGAGTACGCAAAGGAACTGAAAGTCAGCGAGGACAAGCTCTACCGCGCGCTGCTCATCTCCAACCTTGTCACGCTCCACGAAAAGACGAGCATCGGTCGCCTTTCCGCCTACTGTGGCGCGGTCAGTGCGGGCGCGGGCGCGGGCTGCGGCATCGCGTACTTGAACGGCGGCGGCGTGGAGGAGATCTCCCACACCATCGTCAACGCGCTCGCCATCACGTCGGGTATCGTGTGCGACGGGGCGAAGTCGTCCTGCGCGGCGAAGATCGCTATGGCGGTCGAGGGCGGCATCTTCGGCTATGAGATGTACCAAAACGGGCAACAGTTTTACGGCGGAG
>JAZLIU010000198.1:0-12959 GCA_045617565.1 Oscillospiraceae bacterium | reverse complement strand
TACTTCAACCCGATCGGCGCACACAAGAGCGGTCTTATCGGCGAAAACCCGAACGGAATCCCGAACAACCTTATGCCGTATGTCACGCAGGTCGCCGCCGGCATCCGCGACCACCTTTCGGTGTTCGGGAACGACTACCCGACGCATGACGGCACGGGCGTGCGGGACTATATCCATGTTGTGGATCTGGCAAAGGGGCACGTCGCGGCGCTGGATTACAGCAGGAAGCACACCGGCGCGGAGGCATTCAACCTGGGTACCGGCGCGGGGTACAGCGTCCTTGATCTGGTGAAGGCGTTTGAAGAGGCAAACGGCGTAAAGATCCCGTACGAGATCACCGCACGCCGCGCGGGCGACATTGCCGTCTGCTACGCCGCCACTGATAAGGCGGAAAAGCTGCTGCACTGGCGGGCGGAAAAGAGCCTTGCGGATATGTGCCGCGACGCGTGGCGCTGGCAGCAAAGCGAGTGGGCGAGGTAACATACAGAAGGCGACGCACGGAAAACTGAAAACAGGGAAACGCTCAACAGTCGGAGAAAGGACGGTCGGGCGTTTTTTTGTGCGAAAATGCGGGGTAGAGGGGCGACATATAATGAACGGGTAAACAGACATAAGATATCTACGACGGTTATGTTGACAAGGTCGGACGGGCGTGCTATGATGACGATAGTACATTGTATGGTTAGGAGCAGCCGGTCAGATGCGCCGGAGGACGTGCCGCTCGCCGAAGTAGCCTTTGCGAATTGGAAAGCACATCCGAACACCCGTGTGAAATCATTATGGAGTGCGGGATTGAAACGCATCACCCCAGCGAACGCGCGCGGTTTGCGGTAAAAACCGACGAGTATGAGCCCTCGGTCAAGGCTCCGACAGAACGATTCCTGCCGTAGAAGAAATGAAGCGTCAGCACACACAAGCTGATAAAAGTGTCGCGGGTATTGCCCGCAAATCCGTCATGTGCACGACGATAAAAGGCACTTGCCGAATGTCGGCTGTCCCATGGGGACGAGGCAGGAGGCGGCGAAAGTCTAAACGATATTTACAAGGAAAAAGAGAGAATTGGAATAGCGGAGTAATACAGACACGCAGCAGAAATCAGAGCGCAAAGGTCGGCGGGTTTCTGCTGAGCGTCAGCATAAGTGTTCCCCGAGAGGAGGTGCCTGAGATGGGCAGAAAGAATAAAGCGTATTCAAAGGATATGCACCAACAGGCGTATGACCGTCTGACGGCGATGCTCGCGCTCGGCGAAAGCAAGCGCGCGGCGGCGAAAGCCGGTGAGATGCAGGATAAGATATTCAGCGTGAATACATTCAAAACATATTGGAAGCACATCAAGTACTTCATTAAGTATGTGCGCGCCGAGCATCCCGAGTGCACGACGGTGAAAAAAGCAAGGAAGTACGTCGGCGAGTGGCTCCGGCTGCGCGAGGAGCAGGAGCTCAGCGCCTGGACGATCCAGACCGAGGCCAAGGCGCTGGGCAAGCTCTACGGCATCGAGCCGGATGACGAGGACTATTATGAGCCGCCCAAGCGCCGGCGCGAGGACATCAAGCGCAGTCGGGGGACCGCCAAGCGCGACGCGCATTTTTCCGAGACGAACAATGCCGAGCTCATCGCGTTTTGCAGGGGTACGGGCGTGCGCCGCTGCGAGATCACGCACCTGCACGGGGACGCGCTGCGCTCCCGTGAGGAGATCGTGCGAGCGCGCGAGGCGCTTATGGCGGCGCCGTCTCTCACGGCAGAGGAAGTGATGGAGCTCGGCATCCTCGACGACGCGCTGCTGTTTGACGAGCCGTGGTTCCTGCGCATCAAAGGCAAGGGCGGGCGCGTGCGCATCAGCCCGATCGTCGGCAAGAGCGCGGAGAAGATCGTAGAGCGCGTGCGCGAGACGCCGGAGGACATGCGCGTGTGGGAGTATGTGTCGAGCAACGCGGACATCCACAGCTATCGCGCGGACTATGCGGGTGCGATCTACAAGGCGCACGCGCGCAAGATCGAGGACATCCCGTATGATACTGTGCATAAGGGCACGGGGCATCTGTATCAGAAAGACGTGTACACCTGCCGCAAGGATGAGGCGGGCAAGAAGCTCGACCGTGCGGCGATGCTGCTGTGCTCCAAGGCGTTGGGGCACAATCGGCTCAGCATCGTGGCGGACAATTATCTGCGGAATCTGTAAGACAGGGGAGGCGTGCGCAAGGTGAGATTTGCGATAGAAAAGATGCGGGGATATTATCCGGTCAACGCCGGCGAGCTTTCGGACGAATGGACGCACGCCGTCGTTTCAAGGGAAGAATACTGGGCGGACAGGACGGAGCGCGAGGCGCTGCGCCGCGACCTGGCTCGGGCGACAAGAGAAAAGGAAACGTACCAAAAAGAGTATTCTCAGGCAGAGCAGGAAAACCGAAAGCTGCGAGCGGCGCAGACGGAGCTGGAGGCAAATGCCGCAGCCGCAGAAGAAACGGCAGGGTATCAGAAGCGGCTGAACGAAAACCTCCTGCGCATGAACCGCGAGCGCGCCAATGCCGAGCGCGAGCTGCGTCCGAAAAAGCAACACCCGGGGTATGTTGTGCTCTCATCGGGAGAAAAAGCGTACCGCATCAAAGAGGGGAAAGAGTGGAGGGACGTGCTGATCTGGGAGACGAGGATCCAAAGCCCCTACAATGTGGAATTTACCGCAGAGCAGGCACGCAGGCAAATGCTTGAGGAGATGGGAGGCGAGGGGGAGATCGATCTGCTTGAAAAGCTCGGTATCAGGGCGCTTTTCGCGGAGGGTTACGAGGAGCTGACCGCCGACTCCGCATGGCAGGAGGAGCAGTACAATGCTGCGTTTGAGCTTTGGCTGCGCGCAAATTATCGGAGCGGCTACTGGGAGGGATTCCTCCGGCACACGAAGCCGCTCGGGATCGTGCCGAAGGAGCTGCGGCCGCAAAAAAGAAAAAAAGCCCCCGAGGGGGGCGAGCGGGAAGAGGAATGATGCGTCCGTTTTTGCAAAAACACAGCGTGCAATACCTTTTCTCAGGTGCCGCACGCTGTGCTTCATATTCTGCTGCTTGTCACTCCGCCGTTAACTTAACGACATTGCAGGTAATGTGCCTGCTCTTTTATCCCGCTTTCGCGGGGGGAAATGAAAATGCTTCGTTGAATTACCACTGATAAAAGGTATAGTCCAAATCGGGATTGATGTTTTCCGAGAGAGTGGGAGATCGAGACACATTGCGATTCCAAACAGTGTAACGGGATTTGAGGCGTTTGGCGCTATGAGGCGATACAATTCTTCCGTTTCCGCGTCTGCGATATTGGTAAGAGAGCGCTGACATGATATCACATACTGCTGCGCATCGAGGACGGGATCAAGCTCGCGGCGGATCGCCACACCGATGTAGTAATAGGGCAGGAAAAGGGGCATATCCTGCGCCGAGAATACGGTTTTGATAAAATCTACCCGATTGATAAGCTTTAGCGTGGCACGCAGAATCACATCATCTTTTGCGCTTTTTTCTCCCTTCAAAAAGGGGCCGAAAAGGGCGCCTGCAGGGAGGCACCATTCTGACACAAAGACGTTTTCCTCGGAGATGTTTTCGTTCTTTGCGATTTTCCGCTTAAGATGTTCAGCCAAAGCATCCGGCGTACTATAATCGCCGAGATCCCGGTAATAGAAAATTCCGTCGACCATACGGATGCGGTGGAAACCACTGAAAAAAACCGGGAGCCACTTGACGAGTACGGTGCTGATCGCGGGATGCCGGAGCTTCAGGCTTTCGATGTCTTTCGGGTGAGCATAATAGTGGTATGCGATTGCTTTGATCTCTTCTTCTGAACGGGTATCATCAACCGGGATCAGCGCAAGCTTCTTTGCGTCCGGGACGCGCGCGATAACCTGACTGAGCGTCTCGGCAGGAATGCTTTCATACCGATTCCGAAATGCCACAAATGCAGTGGTTGTTTCGGGATCATACAAAACGGATACAAAGTCATCCGGCTGGTTCTGAAAATTGAATTTTTCGATCATAGCTTCTCCTTATCGTAATTGATGTTATTGCCGGCGTTTGCCGACATATCGCAAGAGGCAAACTTCTTTTTTTGCTCTGTTTATGATAATTGTGAGTTGAAAGTTTGCTCTCGTCAAACACAATTAATGAAAAATATGCAAAATTTTTGTGAACCGGATGCTGTTTACTTGATTGGGTCTGCAGAATTGTAAAAGCTTCCGTTGACTTTTCCCAAAAAGTGATCTATGCTGATGATACGGTCAGACACGAGACCTTAAAACGTGTTTGCCAAGCACCGTGCTCCGAAAGGGGACGGTGCGCGGCGGTTTCAGCCTCAACAGACAAAAAAAGAAATGTTTGACGTTGTATCAAACATTTCTCTTGCTGTCGGCGCAGAAGGGCAGGCATCCCGATCGGGAGCCTGCCCTTTTCGCTGCTACTGAACCGTGAAATAGGAGAGGGAAACGGTAAAATAGAAAAACACCCCCACAGTTGCGTCCGAACACCCGCCTATAATTGAACAAAATGCAAGCTTTGTTGAATGCGGGGGATTTCGCTGAAACGTGTACGGCGTACGGCCTCTTTTGACCTTTTCTGCCGTCGGTCAGGACAGCGTATCCACCGTTTCCAGCAGTGCGTAGGCGTAGCGCTTTCCTGCCTTGTGCAGCGATTCCTTCGTGAACAAAACGCACACCAGAGCGATGAAAATTACATGGACAAGTGCCATTTGCGGCACACAGAAACAGTTCGGCATCACATAGGCGCCGATGGCATTGAGCGCGACAAACGGCCATTTCAGAGCAAGTCCGTTTCGGGTAAAGCCGTAGCTGATATTCTCCTCTGCCAGGAGCGGAAACCGGCTGCTCTCCCGCGTTCTGCCACGGAGATAAGCCACAGCGGATTCACAGAGCGCTTCGGCCTGCGCCTGCGGCGTGTCAGCCGTCAACGTGGCAAAGGGAGCGAACTCCGGCTCGAGGGCGGACAGCTTCCGATAGTAGCGCGCTCTGGTGAGCGCCGGCAGCTGACCGGAGGGCATCAGCAGATCGCGCGCGGTGTTCGGGATCGGCGTTTTTTTATCGGGACGACGGAGCAGCGGGAGCGCTGCCTGACACAGAACGACCAAAAGAATGCACAGCAGCATAGCGGGAAGTGTTTCGAATTTCAGTCCCCTGACAGCGGCGAAATCTGCCAGAAACGGCAGCGCATACAATGCGCCCACGCTGAAGCGGGCGCGAAGCTGGTAGGCGTTAAAAAGCTTGAGATCCATCTTCACGCCGCCTTCCAATATGCTTTGCCGATGCGGTCGATCAGGCGGAATTCTCTTGTGTTGAGCAGATGTAGCTCCGAATCGGTGATCTCAAAGTCAAAGCCGAACGCCGCGCCGTGCCGTGTCAGCGTATAGATACCCCTGGTTTTTGAAAAATAGACGTTGCGTAGCCAGGGGAGCAGGAACAGCATCCGGACAGGGGTGCAGGAGGTTATTACGACGACGCTGCCCTCCGCTTCTCCGCGATGGCGGCGAAGATATTCCTCCACGGCCGTATTGTGGCCGCAGAGGAACAGGTAGTTTTCGGCGGTGGGCAAATAGCTGACGAGCCGGGTGTAATCCCGGTCATCGGGAACCTGAGAAAATTCAGTGTGGAAGACCGCGCGCAGGTAGACGAGCCGGGCGGGAACTTCCCTCTCCATATCTTTGGGGAGGATGTACGAAATCATCGGCTTTACCTCCCGGCGTAAGTATGTCCGGTATAGTTGCCGGAGAGGGTGTAGAGCAGTTCCGGAAAGGCCAGATCGCCGCTGCGGGTATTGTGGATGCAGCGACCGTAGGGGTATTTCTCCATCAGCTTGTCGGAGCCGCCCGCGGCGCTGCCCTTGTTGTCGGAGATGAGATAAACGGTATCGTTCAGCTGATCCCTGACGTCAAAGATCTTTTCGGCGGTGTCCAGCGTGCCGTGGTGCGGCAACTGGAGGACGGAATGGTTGAGCAGCTGATCTTTAAGCGGCTCAAAGGCGCTGTCGCCGCACAGCAGGACACGGCGGTTGCCAATGCGGAAGCTGACCTGCACGCTGGCGGCATTTTGGAAAGACTCATGGCTTATCTTGTCGCCGGGATTGGTGGCCTTGATGCCCTGCACGGCGGCGGCAAGCGCGTAGTCCCTGAACGGGCCGACGATCTCGACGCCGGACACGGGGAGGTCGTTTGTCAGAGCGTCGATGACCGTCACGCCGTAGGTCTCCTCCAGCTCGCTTACATTGGCGTAGGTCTCGCGGAGCGTGGTTTCTAAACTGCTGCGTTTTCTGCGGTCGTCATCCAGAAGCTTGAGGAGCTCGGTGAGATGATCCCAATAGAGCGGCGTGTAGACCGTGGTGACGAGCCCCTGCTCAGCCAAGTACGGAAAACCGTTGAAGTGGTCGCGGTCGTTGTGCGAGAGCACACCGATGGCGGTGGTATAGCTGTGCTGCTGCATATAATCCTCCGCGCGCTGCGCGTGCTCGAGGCTGCCGCAGTCGTAGATCACGAGCTCAGAGCCAGTGTCGATGAGTGTACAGTCGCCGTAGTCCGCAGATGGGTCGGGGTAGTTTTTGCTACTGAGAATTTTGAACTTCATAAAAGTTCCCTCCTAAAAAATATTGATTTTTGGAAGGGAACGTGGTAGACTAACGCCAACACGGATGCGTTGCTACCGCGTCCCGCCGGAAGGTCAGTTGGCGCTGGCTTTCCGGTTTTTCCATTTTGAACTATATCATCAAAAAAGTTCCAATGCAAGAGGAAACGGCAAAAAATTTGTAAATTATTTGTGAACTAGAGAAAATATTCTCTAATATTGAGCTTATTAATAAAATCAAGAATATTTAGTTGACATTTTCGAGAAAAGGCGTACAATGACGATGATACGCGTTTTGCGAGATTTTGAAATGGAGGAGTCACGCTATGTTCACGCATATCCGTGCCCGTAATTTCCGCTGCTTTTCCGACCTTGACTTTGACCTGACCGGCAGCAACGGCGAGGCAAAGCACCTCGTTTTGATCTATGGCGAGAATGGTGCCGGAAAGAGCAATCTGGTCGCTGTTTTCTACTGCCTGATCGAGCTGCTCAAGACAATGGATATGGCGGAGGCTGCCGAGGGCCTGATGCGGCAGGTGCAGGCAGCCGGAGAAGATAAGGACTTTGCGCGCTTTATCCGCAGCAATATGCGCGATCTGAGGGCGGTCTTCCAGAGCTACCACATGATCGGCTCAACCGACCCCATTGAATTGCAGTATGATTTTAACATTGACGGGAAAAAGGGCAGCTATTTCATCTCCTTCGGACAGAAGGAGGATGAGGTTGAGATTCTGCATGAACGGCTGGACTTCGCTCTGGAGCAGCGCCGTACGACTTATTTTGATCTGGACAGCGAGCGGGATGTGCTCAACGACCGCATTTTCCGCGATGACGATCTGCGTGCAGATATTGTATCGGCAAAAAAGAAATATTGGGGTAGGCATTCCCTGCTCTCCCTGCTGCTCCATGAAGCGCATACGAAGTCGCCGCAGTATGTCCGCAGCGGGCTGATTCCGAACGGCTGGCGCGTTTTGCAGTTTTTCCATAAGCTGGACGGCTCGGTTCGTTTGGGGACGAAAACAGGCAGGCCGATGATGGAGCAGAAAAAGATCTTCCCGCTGGACAGCGGAATGATCCCGGCGAGCGAGGCGCCCCAGCTGGACAAGGCGCTGCGGATGATCAAAGAGTTCTTTATGACGATCAATTCCGACATTAAGAACGCATATTATCAAAAGAATGAAACGCAGGAGAGTATTCGCTACCAGCTTTACTTTGAGAAGCTGATTGCCGGTCAGGTCCGCAGAGTGAGCTTTGCGCGGGAGTCCTCCGGCAATCAGGAGATGTTGGGCTTTCTGTTTAATCTGGTCTACGCCTCCGCGGGCGGTATCGAGGTGCTCGACGAGATGGACTCCGGCATACACGATCTGGCGGCATACAAAATCCTGACAGATTTGTATGCGGGACTGAAAGGACAGCTCATTCTCACGACGCACAACACGCTTTTGATGGATGGCGATTTTGCAAAAGAAGCTACCTATATACTAAAGGAGGACGAAAACGCACAGCGGTTTATTGAATGTATCGCCGATAATGAAGAGCGTATTTATCAGAAAACCAACATCAGGCGGAAGTACATAGAGAATACATATGGCGGAGTCCCGCAGATTGGCAAGCTCCACTTTGAGGAGCTGCAAAAGTTTTTTGAAGCGGAGGGCTAAACCATTTTCTGAGAAAAGAAAAACATTGCTTTTTAGTCTTTATGCCTAATAAAAGAGCGCTGCGCCCTGCATCGAAATGGGGCGCGGCGCTCTTTTTGGTGCGGAATGCTACGATTTGGGGAGAACATCGGCAATATATGTCCTGACTGCGTCGTACACTTCATCAAATGGCGGCTTATCCACGTTGCCGTCAAAACGAAACTTTTCGTAAGAGTGTCTCAGCTCCTCCGTGCGGTGCAAAAAGCCGTGGAAGGAATCTAAAGCTCTTTCGCTGTTTTTCAGCGTTTTCAGGATGTCGGAGCGATCGAAACAGAAAACTTTGGAAAGATAGTACAGATCGACAACATCCTTGATCCGGCGAAACACTTTATCCGTCGAGACCGCACAGACCTTGTCTGCTATCATTTGGGAGGGAGAAACTCCACGGAACCGAACGCCCTCAATTTCATAGATCTTTGTCGGCGGGACGGGACGGTTCACGTCGATATCCATGGTAAACAGCGGTTCATCAGAAGCATTGTCCCTGATTTCAAATCCTGCCGAACGGCCTTCTCCGTACATCCGAAAAGCTTTCACCTTCAAATCGGCGCCGCAGCGATCGATTGCCTTTTGCAGAGATTCCTCCATCTGCTCGATGGTTGGCGGAGTGTCGGAGTTCCAGTTCGCGTCGATATCTACTGTGTGGCGGGTTTCTCCGGAAAATCCCGACTCCAGCAAACAGGCCTTTAATACCATAGAGCCTTTAAAGCTGATCGGGATGCCGCTGTCAAAAATCGCTTTCATGACGGTATACATCAGTTTTTCTTCGGCTGTAATATTCATAGATCGTGAGCTCTCCTAATTATCGTAATACGCGAGCGCTTCGTTTGCGAGCTTCTCAAACCTGTCCTGATATTCGGGAGAAACGGCGATGCCGTCAAAGCTGTTATCATTCGAATAGTAGTAGCGGCTTACCGCTTCGGTGATCCCCTGCATATCCAATATGGATTCATTGGCAAAGGCGTCCGTCAGTGTTCTGTTGAAATCGGTATATTGCAGACCGTTTCTGCTTTTCACCTGATAAGAGCTGATTTCATTTCCCAGCACGACGACCCCGTTAAATCTTGCGGCGGAATCGCTTCCGTAGACCCATATCAGATATTCATCGCTATGACCGCCGAAGCTCCCCTGACACATCAGCGCTTCATCCAAAGCAAAGACGATCTCTTCCCCGATACAATTACGAACCGCCCTGAGCCAGGACAGCGCGCCGACATATTCGCTTCTTTTGGGCAGATCCCTCTTTTGCGGGTCGTATTTCGGCAGAACCGCCGTCTTTCGGTTCACCAGATCCCCCCTGACACGATCCTCCAATAATGCCAGAATGTATTCAGGCGGCTTGCGCTGGCCGGTTTCCCAATTCTGAACGGTGCGGAAGGGGATCTTATACCGTGCGGCGAAATCGCTTTGGGTGATCCCCAACTGTGCTCTCATTTCACGAATGTCCAAAGTCCTCACCTCAACATCATAGTACACTCATTGGGTGTACTTGTCAACAAAAAAAGTGAACACAAAAAGAGTATTTCCCGAAATGAAAACGGATAGACGTATCTTTCCGGGCGGGGTGATTAAAAATGTCCCACATTTCTAATCAGTGACAAGAGAAAGCGAACGGCATCATTTCGGCGTACCCGCGTATTTTGATGTTTGTTTTGCTTATCCGGACGATGCTCCCCTGCCGGAAACATTGCAATATTGTTACATCTCGCGGGAAGATGTTGAATCGAGCGGGCGCGCGTGCTATACTGCCCTATATTATATAATGTATATTTTTAGCGGGGATGCGGACGCGTCTCGCCGCTTTTGTGCGAGGTGATCTGATGGGCAAGCCGGAACGCTTCGGGGCGGATTTTACCGCTGCGATGGACAGGCTGCTGCTGCGAAACGGCGACAATCTGACGGGCATCGTGCTGCGCCTCGCGTGGTGCGAGGGATTGACGAGAGACGAAATATACAGCCTGACGTGGGGTCGGGTCGAGTTCGAGCGAGGGGTTATCCGCCTCGATGACCGCGAGGTCCCGTTCGAGGGGGATATGGCGAACTGCCTTGCGCTGTGGCGGGAGGTCTGCGGCGGGGTGAGCCGCTATGTCGCTGTCAGCGAAAAGACGAAGGAGCGCGTATCGCCGCCGCATCTTTCCCGTGTGGTGCGGCTGGCTTTGGATGAAGAGGGTCTGGACGGGGTGAAGCTGGGAGACCTGCGAAACCAGTACATTTTCCGGCAGATCGAGCAGCGCGGCTGGGAGAGCGCGATCCGCACGGCGGGCATCAGCGTGACGACGTTTCGCTACAACTTCTCTTCCGGTGAAAATGCAAAGACCGTCCCCGTTAAGAAGGATACTTCTGAGAGAAAACAAGAGATCGAGACCGTGCTGGCAAGAAGCAAAGACTCGGCGGAGGGGCTTGCGCTCTGGCTCTACGTGCGCGGCGGTCTGAGCGCGGCGGAGATCGTTTCGCTCACCTGGCCGCAGATCGACTTCGCGGGCGGGGTGATCGACCTCGGGGACAGACGCCTTGAGGCTTCGGAGGCGCTGCTCGCCGTTTTGCGGGCAGAACGGCAGCGCAGAGCGGACGGCGACGACGCGCACGTGATCTTATCGCCGCGGGCGAGGAAACCCATTCGCGCGGACAGGCTGTCGGTCGTCATGCGGTCGTTTCTGCTGCGCAACGGCGTGGAGGCGAGATGGAGCGACATCGGGCGAGAGACAGAAGCGGAGAATGTCAATCAAAAGATCACCGACTACTGCGCATCCCACAACGGCATCTCACTGCGCGAGTGCATGGCGCTGCTGGATATGACAAGCGCGGAGGCGTTCCGCAGGATCGACCGGCTTGTGGCGGCGCAGAGGCTGAAGCGATCCGGCAGGAGATACTATTTATCTGAGGACGTCATCGCGCCGGAGGATTACGAGGATACCATTATAAATTATATCAAGCGCAGAGGCTCCGCTACGAGGATGGAAGTGAAAGAGCTGCTGCATATCGGGGAGCGCAATGCGTGGGCGGTGCTCACAAAAATGGTGAAAAACGGGACGCTGAAGAAGGAAATCGGCGCGGACCGATATACCTTATTATAATATAGGGTGTTTGCAAAGCGACAGAAGAGAAACGGGGGACGGATATGGCGACGGAATTCCATTTGCCGAACGAGGAAAAAATAAATAACTTCCTGAGCGTCTATCGCTGCCAGCCGAACGGGCTTGCCATCAGCCTTGCGTGGCGGGCGGGACTGAACCGGCAGGAGATCAGCGATCTTACCTGGGAGCAGGTCGATATGGAAGGCCGACTGCTGCGGCTGCCTGAGAGGGATGTGCCGATGTGCGGGGAGCTGCACGAGTATCTCGCGCGGTGGGAAAAGTACGGCAGGACAGAGCTTCCCTATGTGGCGGTCTCGCGGCGGCAGAAAAAGCACATCTCGCCACAGGGACTTTCCCGACTGATCAAGGACGCGATGGCGGAGATGGGGCAGAGCGAGGTCGGGTTTGTGGATCTGCGCTACGATTTCATTCGCAGGCAGCTCCTTGAGCACGACTGGCCGTATGTGCTGCGCATCACGGGCGTGTCGCTGACAACGTGGCGCTATGAGCTCAGCGGGCTTTTTGAGGTAAAGCGGGACGCCGCGCCGACGCAGGACGCGAAGGACGAGGAGTATCTTGTCTGGAGGATCTTGCAGGAGAACAAGACGGGCGCGGCGGGGATCGCGCTGTGGCTGGTGTGGCAGATGCGGCTGAGCGTGGCGGAGGCGGCGGCGCTCACATGGGCGGACGTCGATCTTGACCGCGGCGAGATCCGCACAGCAAACCGGACGGAGACGATGCCGCGCGCGGTGCGCGACGTGCTTGCCCGCGAGTTTGCGGGTCGGACGGAGGCGGACGACGGGCACGTCATCCTCTCCCCTGCCGCCGGAAAGGCGATCGACCCCGGGCGGCTGGAGGCGGTGATCCGCGACCTGCTCATCCGGGGCGGGATCGAAAGCAAGTCCCTGCGGCAGATGCGAAGCCGTATCGACGGCGGACGGGACAAGGAGGCGCTGCTCGGCTTTATCCGGGAGCGCGGACGGGTGACGCTTTCCGACGTGAAGGAGCAGTTCGCGTTTTCGACCAACAGGGCGTACGCGCTGCTGCACGCGCTTGCCGGGGACGGCAGCGTCACGCACCTCTCCTCCGGCTACTATCCCGCGGAGCGGATCGTTCCCGCGGCGCAGCACAGGCAAGTCGTGCTCGACGCGGCGCGAGCCGCGGGCGGCATCTACTGCGGCGACGTGACGGAGCTGCTGCACATCAGCAAGCGCCCGGCGCAGAAGCTGCTCGCCGATATGGTGCGGGAGGGGCTGCTGACGCTCGAGCGCGGCAGCAAACGGTACTATTGCAGTGAAAACGCGGAATAGCTCACTTTTGTTATGCGCAATAGAAAGAAATTGTTACCATGTTAACGGTTGGTTAAAGTAAGGGGAAAATACTTGCAATTAGGGGAAAATGCGTTTATCTTTATGCTTGCAGATCAAGGTGGGCAAGGCGCGACCCGGTTTAGTTACGGGAACGGCTAGCCACGGTAAGTAAGCCGAGAAACGCTGAACGCCGCCAAAGGTCTGACATACATGAAAGGAGAGTAACGTATTATGAAAAAGTTACTCGCGCTGGTCCTCGCAATGGTTATGGTTCTCAGCC
>JAZLIU010000197.1:0-5698 GCA_045617565.1 Oscillospiraceae bacterium | reverse complement strand
ACCCAGTCCGCCATCAAAAACGCGCTTGCCGCGATCTCGCGCATGAGCGTTTTTTTATCCCGGAACAGCGACAGTAGCTGCCCCAGCTTTCCCTGTATCTTCAGAATGAGCAGGCAGCACACCGCCGCCCAGATCGTGCGGCACGCCATAAGAAAAAACGTGTCCGCGTCACCGATGAGATGCCAGTAGAGCGGCTGAAAGCCCCACAGAAAGAATGCGACCAGCATCGCACCGACACCCTTTTTATAATTGTAGGTCTGCGTCATTTCGTCCGCTTCTTTCCCAAAAAATCTCGTTTCAATTTTACTATGCCGTTTTTTATTTATCAACTGATTTTTTCATACGCGTATATTTTCTTCGTCTCCGGTCAAAAATAGTCCCTGTAAGCAGAACGTGCGAAAGGAGGCACCATCATGGCTAACGACAACCAGAACCGCAACAACCAGAACAACAATCAGAACGACAATCAGAACCGCAACAACCAGAACAATCAGAACAACAACCAGAACCGCAACAACCAGAACAACAACCAGAATCGCAACGAGCGCTAATTCATCATATTCCATCTGCCAAGGGCGGCTCCGGAAAACTCCGGAGCCGCTCTTGCGTTTTCCGCGCGTTTCCTGTATAGTAGTCACATTGTATTTATTGACATGGATTTTTTTGCCATGCGAAAGGGTGCCTCTATGTTCGAAACGATCTCCCTGTGGCTGCACGGAACGCAGCTCGGTAAGCTGCTGCTGACTTTTTTTATCTCCATGCTGCCCGTCATCGAGCTGCGCGGCGGACTGCCGGCCGGCGTTGCGATGGGACTGCCGATCCCCGCGGCATTTCTCGCAGCGCTTTTGGGCAATATGCTGCCCGTGCCGTTCGTCATTGCCTTTATCCGTCCCCTCTTCCGCTGGGTACGCACACATATCCCCGCACTCGGCAATTTCGTGACAAAGCTTGAAAAAAGAGCCTATGCAAAAAGCAGGGATGTCAGAAAATATGAAACCTGGGGACTGCTGTTATTTGTTGCGATCCCCCTGCCCGGCACCGGCGCGTGGACAGGTGCGCTGATCGCAAGCGTCCTCAATATGCGCATCAAGCGCGCCGTGCCGGTGATCCTTCTCGGCGTGGTCATCGCCGGTCTCATTATGACCGCATTGACTTGCGGGGCGGTAACGGTGCTATGAAGATTTTAGTCTTATCCGATTCTCACGGGAATGTCAGAAACATGGCGCAGGCGGTGGAGCTTGTCTCCCCCCGCACCATCCTCCACCTCGGCGACTGCTGGCGCGACGCGGAGGATCTGCATGAGCTTTACCCCAACATCCCGCTCGAGCAGGTGCCCGGCAACTGCGACTTCGGGCGTTTTGAGGCGCAAGAGCGGCTGCTTTTCATAGAGGACAAGCGCGTGCTCATTGCGCACGGGCACACGATGCACGTCAAGTACGGTCTTCTCTCGGCGCAGTACCGCGCACAGGAGATGGGGGCGGACATTCTGCTCTTCGGGCACACGCACGTTCCGCTCGTGGAAAACGACGGGAAGCTCATATTGCTCAACCCCGGCTCGATCGGCGACCGCTCTCACCCGACCTACGGTGTGCTGGAGTGGCGAAACGGTCAGGTCTATCCCGCGGTATACGAACTTCAATAGGCAAAAAACAAGAACGCCTTGCGGCGTTCTTGTTTTTTGCTTTTTTTTCGATGTTTTATTCCACCGTGACGCTCTTGGCGAGGTTTCTGGGCTTGTCGATGTCGCAGCCGCGCTGGAGCGCAACATAGTAGGAGAATAATTGCAGCGGCACAACGCCCAGCGACGGCAGGAGCATCTGCGCGGTATCGGGAATGGCGATGACGTGTTCGACGGTCTTTGCCATCTCGGGTGCGCGGCTCTCGGTCGTGAGCGCCAGCACGTCCGCGCCGCGTGCCTTGACCTCCACGACGTTGCTCATCGCCTTGTCAAAGAGCGGACCGTAGGTGCCCAGCGCGATGACGAGCGTACCATCCTCGATGAGCGAGATCGTGCCGTGCTTCAATTCGCCGGAGGCGTAGGCCTCGGAGTGGATGTAGGAGATCTCCTTGAGCTTGAGCGAGCCCTCAAGACCCAGCGCATAGTCAAGATTTCTGCCGATGAAGAACACCGAGTTGTGATTGAAATGCTCGGCAGCGTATTTGGGGATGTCCTCGCAGTGGGCGAGCATCGTCTCCATCTTTTCCGGCAGCTTCAAAAGCTCACGAACGACCTCGTCATATTCCGCTTTTTCGACGGTGCCGAGAATTTCGCCGAAGCGCAGGCCGATCATATCGAGCACGGCGAGCTGCGTGGAATACGCCTTCGTGGTAGCGACGGCGATCTCAGGCCCCGCCCAGGTGTAAAGCACATCGTCGCTCTCTCGCGCGATGGAGGAACCCACCACGTTGACGATGGAGAGGATGTACGCGCCGCGCGCTTTCGCTTCGCGCAGCGCCGCCATGGTGTCAAGCGTTTCGCCGGACTGGGAGATGACGATCACGAGCGTATGACTGTCGACGATGGGATCGCTGTAACGGAACTCCGAGGCAAGGCAGACCTCGATGGGCTTGCGCAGCAGGTGCTCGAGATTGTATTTCCCGATCATGCCGACATGGTAGGAAGAGCCGCAGGCAACAATGAAGATGCGGGAAAAATCTTTGATCTGCGCCTCCGTGAGCTTCATGTCGCCGAGCGCGACTTTACCGTCCTTAATGCGCGGGAAGATGGCGCGGCGCAGTGCCTCGGGCTGCTCCATGATCTCCTTGAGCATAAAGTGCCGGTAGCCGCCCTTTTCCGCGGCGGAGACCTCCCAGTCGATCTGATGATGCTCCTTGGTCACGGGTTGGGAGAGCGCGTCGTAGACCTCGATGCCGTCGGTCGTGAGCACGGCGACCTCGCCGTCCTCCATGTAGGCAATGTCACGCGTATGCCTGATGATCGCCGTCACATCGGAGGCGAGGAATGTGCAGCCGTCGCCGTAGCCGAGCAGGAGCGGCGCGTCCTTACGCGCGGCGATGATGCGGTCGGGGCAGTCGGCGCAGAGCATCCCGAGCGCATACGCGCCCTCGATGCGGCGCAGGACGCGCCCCACCGCCTCAAAAAAGTCGTGGCATTCATTGTAGTAGAATTCCAGAAGCTGCGCGACGACCTCGGTGTCCGTCTCGGACTGGAAGCGCACGCCCTGATTGATGAGAAATTCCTTGATCTCCACATAGTTTTCGATGATGCCGTTGTGGATGACGGCGAACTTTCCGCCCGCGCTGACGTGCGGGTGGGAATTGACCTCGCTCGGTGCGCCGTGCGTTGCCCAGCGGGTGTGCCCCATACCGATGCAGCCCGAAAGATCCTCGCCGCCGTGGATAGCATCGCTGAGCACCTGCAGCCTCCCCTTCGCCTTGCGCACCTGCAATTCACGCTCCGGCGAGACCACGGCAACGCCCGCGGAGTCATAGCCGCGGTATTCAAGGCGCGCAAGCCCATCGAGCAGGATGGACGCCGCCTGTTCCTTTCCAACATATCCGACAATTCCGCACATAACTGTCAATTCTCCTTTTGCAGCACGGGAAATGGTTATTTTTTCGCAAAGCGGGCAAACTTTCCGCAAAGGGGGAAGTATATGGCAACCGCTTTTATCCGCACGATTTTACTTTATTTTCTCATTATGGTCGGTCTGCGCGCGCTCGGCAAGCGGCAGATCGGTGAACTGGAGCCGATCGAGCTTGTGATGACGCTGCTCATCTCCGACCTCGCCTCTGTCCCGATGCAGGACTTCGGCATTCCGCTCTTAAATGGCGTTGTGCCGATCGTGACGCTCCTGTCGCTCTCGATGCTCCTGTCCTGGGGCTGTATGCGCTCTCTCCGGCTACGGCGGCTCATCTGCGGCAACCCGACGACGCTTATCAAAAACGGCGTTTTGCAGCAGCAGGCGATGCGCGCCAACCGCTTCACGCTCGACGAGCTCATTGAGGAGCTGCGCGGTCAGGGCGTGACCGATCTCACTACCGTCAAGTTCGCGGTGCTCGAAACGAACGGGCAGCTCTCCGTGCTGCTCTATCCCGACGAACAGAGCGCGACACCCAAGCAGCTCGGGCGACTGGTCAAGGACGATGTGTCCATCCCCAACATCCTCGTCAACGACGGGCGCATCCTGCACCACAACCTCACCTACGCGGGACTAACGCTCCCCTGGCTCGCAGGGCAGCTCAAGGCGCACGGATACCGCGACGCACGCGAGGTGTTTCTCTTCTCCATCGACGAAAAGGGCAGCATCCTCTGCATCGGAAAGGATAAGAAATGAAATACTTTGCCATTCCCTGCGCGATCCTCGCGCTGATCCTCGCGCTCTCGCTGTTCAACGCCAAGGCCATGGGCAACTATGTCGCGGACTGGTGCGAAGAACTGGATGCCGCGCAGGAGGCCGCAGACGGCGGCAACTGGGCGGAGGCGGAGCATCGGATCCGTTCTGTTCACGAAGCCTGGGACGAAAAACAATCGTACTTCCACATCGTCAGCGTCCACGCAGAACTCGACGAGGCGGAGGCGCTGCTCGCCAAATCACTCAGCTTTGCGCTGGATCGGGATGACGCGGAGTTCCGCGCCAACACCGCGGAACTCATCACGCAGCTTCATCTGCTTTCCGAAATTCAGGAGGTCTCGATCAAAAACATTTTATAATCACTTTTCAGCAAGCAGCTTGTTGAGCTCCTTCATAAAGGTGTCGATGTCCTTGAACTGGCGGTACACAGACGCAAAGCGGACGTAGGCGACCTCGTCGAGACCGCGCAGCTTTTCCATGACCAGCTCGCCGATGTACTCGGTGCTGACCTCGCGCTCGAGGGAGTTTTGCAGCGTCTGCTCGATCTCGTCCGTCTTCGCCTCAAGCAGCTCAAACGGGACGGGGCGCTTCTCGCAGGCACGGATCATGCCGTTGAGGATCTTGCTCTTGTCGAAGCTCTGGCGGCTGCCGTCCTTCTTGATGACGACCATCGGCAGGCTCTCCACCGTCTCATAGGTGGTGAAGCGCTTGGCGCACTGGAGGCACTCGCGGCGGCGGCGGATGCTGCTGCCCTCCTCAGCGGGACGGGAGTCGATGACCTTGCTCTCTTTGAAACCGCAATACGGACACTTCATAAAAAGCACCTCTTCTTTCGTATAATCGGTGGTATTATAACACACATTTTCTAAATGTGGTAGACATAATTTCAAATTTTCTCAAAATATTGGTGAATTCTGTTCGTCCAGGCGATACACCACGCACCATTTCCCCATCACGCAGCAGATACGGGCAAAGCAGAACAGCTCACTGAGCGGAAACGGCGCGTCGGGCGCATAGGGAAGCGCGAGCAGCGTCGCGTCGTCGCCGCGGCACAAAAGCGCACCGCGCGTACACCGCAGCGCGCAATCGAGCCGCGCACATCGAAAAAACGGCCCCTCGGAAAGTCTCTGCCACTCACCCATACAGCCTGCCCCCTTTGCGCAAAAACACCTGTGCAAGTCTATGCACAGGTGTTTTTTGATATGTATTTACTGCACGCTGTACGTGCCGCGCACGAGGACTTTGGTATTGTCCGCCGTCGCCCTGACGCCGCGCCCCGTGACCGTCATCATGTAGAGATTGTTCTTCTCCAGCGCGTTGCCGCCGGCAATCACCGTGCCGCTCGTCTCGTTGACAAGTCCCGGTGAGGAACTTGCCACGCA
>JAZLIU010000196.1:0-4534 GCA_045617565.1 Oscillospiraceae bacterium | reverse complement strand
GCCATGATGGAGCCGATGAACACACCGTGCTGCCAGTTATAGGACTGATAGACCAGCGGCGCGGTCTTGGCGCGGCGTCCGCCGAAAACGATGGCGCTGATGGGCACGCCCTCGGGATTGTCAAACTCGGGGCTAAGGCACGGGCAGTTGCGCGCGGGCGCGGTGAAGCGGGAGTTGGGATGCGCCGCTTTGTCAGGGCTCAGCGGCGTCCACGGGCGGCCGCGCCAGTCGATGGCGTGGGCGGGCGGCGTCTTGTTCATGCCCTCCCACCAGACCGTATTGTCGCTCAGATCAAGCGCGACATTGGTGAAGATGGTGTCCTTATGCGTGGAGATGAGCGCGTTGGGATTGGACTTCATGGACGTGCCGGGCGCCACGCCGAAGAAGCCGTTTTCGGGGTTGACCGCCCAAAGTCTGCCGTCCTTGCCGACGCGCAGCCACGCAATATCGTCGCCGACGCACCACACGCGCCAGCCCCAGCGCTGCAGACCCTCGGGCGGGATGAGCATGGCGAGGTTTGTCTTGCCGCAGGCGGAGGGGAATGCCGCGGAGATATACTTCACCTCGCCGCGCGGATTTTCGATGCCGAGGATGAGCATATGCTCCGCCATCCAGTTCTCCTGCCGGCCGAGGTTGGACGCGATACGAAGCGCGAAGCACTTCTTGCCCTGGACCACGTTGCCGCCGTAGTTGGAGTTGATGGAGATGATGGTGTTGTCCTCGGGGAAATGGACGATATACTTGTTCTCTTTATCGAGATTGCACTGGCAGTGCAGTCCCTTGATAAAACCGGTGTCGTCGCCGAGCGCGTCGCACACGCTTTGACCGACACGGGTCATAATATTCATGTTCAGAACGACGTAGATGGAGTCCGTCAGCTCAAAGCCGTACTTGGCAAAGGGCGAGCCGACGATGGACATGGAGTACGGGATGACGTACATGGTGCGGCCCTTGTAGGCGCCGTCTGCCAGTGCGTACATCTTCTTGTACATCACTTCGGGATCCATCCAGTGGTTGGTGGGACCTGCGTCCTCTTCTTTTTTGCAGCAGATGAACGTGCGGTCCTCGACACGCGCCACATCATCGGGGTCGGTGCGGTGGAGATAGCATCCGGGGAGCTTGTCCTGGTTGAGTTTAATTAGGATGCCCTCGCTGACAGCCTGCTCGCGCAGCGCCTCAAGCTGGGCTTCCTCGCCGGTGATCCAGACGATATTGTCCGGCTTGGTGATGGCGGTCATTTCGTCGATCCACGACAAAACGGCCTTGTTGTTCGTCAAATTCATGATGTCTGTTCCCTCGTAGCATTTTTAAGCCGCACAAATGAAAATGATATTTTTTGTGCGGTCTCTTGTGTGGTGTGCTGTACCGCGAGCGCGGCAGGGAGCTAACCGATGCACACAGGAAAACGGCTGCTATTGAGTTCGACTCCTTTCTACATGGCATTGTAGCAGAAAGCGTCCTCAATAACAACCGTCCCAGTTATGATTTATTTCTATAAGTAATAATGGTATTTCAAATTATTAATGCTTTCCTAACATTGCGGAAAGCGCCGCAAATTCCGCGAGCCCCAGTTTTTGCCCGCGGACATTCGCATCCAACCCGCAATCCACGACGCGCTGCGTCAGCTCCTCCTTGGTAAACTGCGTGCCAAACACGGTCAGGAGGCTATTGACCAGCGTTTTGCGGCGCAGGGCAAAGGCGGCATAGACGGTCTTGAAGAAGAATGCCTCGTCCGCGACCTCCACCGGCGGTTTTTCGCGCGTGACCGCGCGCAGCACGGCGCTCGTCACCTTGGGCATCGGCTCAAAGCACTCTTTCGGCACCTCAAAGAGAAGCTCCGGCTCGGTATAGTACTGCATGAACACCGAAAATGCGCCGTAGGCGCTCGTGCCGGGCTTCGCGCACAAACGCTCGGCGACCTCCTTCTGCACAAGCACGGTGATGCTTGCAAAGCACCGACTCTCAAGGAGCGCGGTGATGGCGGGCGTCGTGATGTTGTAAGGGAGGTTTGCGCATACAATGGGCGTAAGACCCGCAAACTTTTCGCGCACGAGCGCGGGAATGTCGGTTTTGAGAATGTCGGCGCTGACGACCTCAAAATTGTCAAAGTTCGCCATCGTCTCATCCAGAATGGGCAGCAGCGTCTTGTCCAGCTCGACGGCAACGACCTTTCCCGAACGCCTACAGAGCTGGCTCGACAGCGCGCCGATACCGGGGCCGATCTCCAGCACGCCGTTCGTCTCGTCCGCGCGCGAGCTGTCCGCAATGGCGGCGGGAACGTCGGGGTTTATGAGAAAGTTCTGCCCCATGGATTTGGAAAAGTGAAAGCCGTGGCGCCGGAGCAGCGCCTCGATCGCCGCTTTGTCGTTTCTCTCCATCGTATTTCTCCCTGTTCGTTTTTTACCGTAAACTATTTTATCACATTTCGCGGAAAGTAGTAGCAAAATTTTGCACCGTGTGGTAAAATAAGTAAAATTATGAAAAAAGAAGGCTCGTTTCATGGAACTCACGCCGCAAACCTTTCTGATCGTCTGTCCGTTGATCTTTCTTGCCGCATTTGTTGACTCCATCGCCGGCGGCGGCGGACTGATCTCTATCCCCGCCTATCTGATGGCGGGTCTGCCCGCGCATCTCGCCTCCGGCACCAACAAGGTCGTCAGCGGCACGGGCGCGATCATCGCCTCGGCCAAGTACCTGCGCAACGGCACAGTACAGCTTCGTCCTGCGCTCACCGCCGCTGCGTTCGCCCTGCTCGGCTCCGCGCTCGGCACCAAGCTCGCTACATTCTTCTCTGAGGCATTCTTTCAAACGCTGCTGCTGCTCGTTCTTCCCTGCGTGGCAGTCTTCCTGACCGTTAAAAAAGACTTTGGCAAAGAGAGCGACGCGCCGAAGGCGGATGTTTCCCCCAAAAAGGAACTGCTCGTCTCCGCGCTCATCGGTCTGGTGTTCGGCTGCTACGACGGGCTTGTCGGTCCCGGCACGGGCACGTTCATGCTCATGAGCTTCACCGCGTTTCTCTCGATGGATCTGCTCGCCGCCGCCGGCTGTGCGCGCATCGCCAACCTCGCCTCCAACGTCGCTTCCGCCGTGGTGTGGGCGCTGCACGGTGAGGTATTGTGGAAGCTCGCGGTGGTCGCCGTCGTGTTCAGCATCCTCGGCAGCTACTGCGGCGCACGCTATGCCATCCGCGGCGGCAGCAAGAATATCCGCATGATGATCTTTGTGGTGCTGGGACTGCTGTTCGTCAAGATGGGCTACGAGCTGCTGTTCTGATATGCTAAAAAACGGGATGCTTTCGCATCCCGTTTTTTTATTCAAGAAAATATACGGTGGAATTCTTTTGCCTGCCGAAGCTGAGGCATTCCTCGCGCGTATTCATATAGAGGTCGACCGCTGCGCCCTTGACGCCGGTATCCTCCGCGACCGCCATGCCGTAGTCGTAGCCGCTCGAACCGATGACATACATTTTCGTCCCCAGCGGGATCACCCGCTTATCGACCGCCACGGTGCCAATGCGCACGACGGTGCCCGTCGCCGTCACCGTATCCACGCGGCCGACGCCTGCGGTATACGCCGTGCAGGTGACGTTCATCGTGCCGGTAAAGTGCAGCGAGTCACCGGATCTCATCACAAGGTATCCGCTGCCGTCGGTCTCATACTTCACCGAACTGACCGTGTCACCGCTTTGCACCTCGCTCACCAGTGTGCCGCGGTTGGCAAGCTCCGGCACCGAGGTGTTGTTGCTCTCGTCCACCGCCTGACGGGAGACAAGCTGCCCGTCGGCATAGACGACCTCGTAAACAACATCACGCGTACCGTCAACGCCCGCACTTGTTATCTCGATCTCACCCTTGGGACGGTCATAGACGGGCGTGTAGATCGTCGTGTGAGCGACCGTCTCCGTCGCCGTCTCATAGTAGGTGAAGTCGGAAACGATCTCCACCGTGATCTCCTCGCCGGAGATGTCCACGACCGCCATCTCGATGGGCGTCATGGTGATCTTCAATCGCTCGAGCAGTGCCTTGACCGTCTCGCCGCTGCGCGTCGTGGCGTACTCCACTGCATCGCCGTGGAGGACCGTGACCTTTTCGCCGGCGCGGAGCGTCACCTCGGGATTTGCGCTGCGCGCGCCCGTGACGATGATCCTGTCGCTCGAAACGGCGGTCGTGCCGTCGAGCACGGTGTCCTTTTCGCCGTCCGTGATGAGGTAGAGCGCCTGCGCCTGAAGCTGCGGCGTCAGCGCGAGCATCGTCAGCAGGATAGCTGCCGCGCAGAGCAGCGCATAGCGCATATGCTTTAAGTTGTATTGCTTGGTTTCCGGCATCATGTTCTCCTTTTTCACAGAGCCACGCGTTGCGCGGCCAAAAGTTACAAAATGTAACTTTTTGAAGCTTTGGGCAGTATACCCTACAAATCCGGTTTTGTCAAGTTTTCCGTGTCGAACGGAGCAAGCCCCGCTGACCTTGCTTCCAGTTTAGCCGGTCGTTGCACGTTTTATGCCAATAAGAGGACGCAGGAGAGCATCGCTCTCCTG
>JAZLIU010000195.1:0-2205 GCA_045617565.1 Oscillospiraceae bacterium | reverse complement strand
CACAGCACCTGCTTTTTCCGCGAGACCTTGGCGAGCTTCTCCGCCACGCGCTGCGCGGCGCGTCCGGACACCCCCGTGTCCACCTCGTCGAACACCATCGTCTGCACGCTCTCCTGCTCAGAAAGGACATTCTTGAGCGCCAGCATGATGCGTGCCAGTTCGCCGCCGGAGGCGATGCGGTCGATGGGCTTGAGTTCCTCGCCCACGTTCGCCGACATCAAAAAGCGCACCGCGTCCATGCCGCTTTCCGTCAGCTCGGTTTCCTCAAAGCGAATGGAAAAGCGCACCTTCGTCATGTCCAGCTCGCGCAGCTCCTGCAAAATGCGCGCTTCCAGCTCTACTGCCGCACTTTTGCGTGCGTCGGACAATGCTTTCGCCGCAGCATAGGCGGTCTCTTTCTGCGCTTTCAGCTTGTTTTCTAACTGCGCGATGCGGTCATCTGCGTACTCGATGCGGTCAAGCTCCTGCCTGGAGCGCTCCAAGTACGATAGCATCTCCTCCACCGTCGCGCCGTACTTCTTCTTGAGGCGGTAGATGAGGTCGCACCGACTCTCCACCGCGTCAAGCTCCTGCGGAGAAAAGTCGTATTCGCCGCGCTTGTCGCGCACGATCATGGCAAGGTCATATACTTCACAGCGCGCCGCTTCCAATCGTTCGGAGAGCGTCACGAACTCGTCACTTAAGTTTCGCAAAGAGCGCAGCGCGTCCTCCGCCTCACGGATGGCGGACACCGCGCCGTTTGCCTCGTCGCCGCCGTTTAAGCACGCGTCGGCCTCTTCGATGGCGGCGATAAACTTCTCGCCGGAGCGCAGGATGTTGCGCCGCGCGGTGAGGGCTTCCTCTTCCCCGCTTTGCAGCTCCGCACGCTCCAGCTCCGCGATCTGATGCTGCAGCATATCGACGCGGCGCGCCTTTTCACTCTCGTCCATCCTGAGCGCGTCGATCTCACGCTGCGTTTCCCGCAGCGCGGTATAGGCTTCTGTGTAGTGCGCCGCCGGCTCCTCCACGCGTCCGAAGCGATCCAAATACACAAGGTGCTGCTCCTCGTCGAGCAGCTGCGCCTCATCGTGCTGGCCGTGGATGTTGAGCAAGCTCGCGCCGATCGCGCGAAGCTGCGCGACCGTGACGGGGCGGCCGTTCACGCGGCAGACGTTCTTCCCGTCGGCGTACAGCTCGCGCTGCAAAAGGAGCGTACCGTCCTCCTCCGGCGCGACGCCGTTTTCGCCCAGCACGCCAAGTGCTGCGTCCACACCGTCAAACGCGGCGCTGACGAACGCCTTGCTCTCGCCCGTTCGGATGAGGTCGCGCGATGTGCGCTGACCGAGCACCGCGCCAAGCGCGTCGATCACGATGGATTTGCCCGCGCCGGTCTCGCCCGTGAGCGCATTGAAGCCGCGCTCGAACGAAATGTCCGCGCGCTCGATGATGGCAATATTTTCGATATGAAGCAGCTGCAGCATACCGTTTACCCCTTATTTGCGCATTTCGCCGATCGCGTCGCACAGCTCTTTTGCCGCATCGTTGCCGCGCATGACGATCATGACCGTATCGTCGCCGGCAAGCGTGCCGACCTTGCCGGGGATCTCCATGCCGTCGAACGCGGAGGCAGCGGCGCTGGCAAGACCGGGCAGCGTTTTGAGTACGATGATGCCCTGGGCATAATCGACGCTGACGATGCTTTCGCGCAGGATGACCTGCAGGCGGTCGGCAAAGTTGAGCTTTGTCTTCTGCGCGGATACGACGTAGCGGTATCTACCGCCGCCGTAAGGCTCCTTGACCAGATGAAGCTGCTTGATATCGCGCGAAATGGTCGCCTGTGTCGCAGAAAAACCGCGCAGGCGCAGGCGCTCGATGAGCTGCTCCTGCGTCTCGATGGGTTCTTCGGCAATGATTGCGAGGATCGCTTCCTGACGGTCATTCTTCATCGTTAGTCCCTCCTGATAGCATTTTTTTCTGTAAGATCTCGCAGAAGCTCCGCTTCGAGAGCCTCACGAGCTTGGTATCGTATCCGGATTTTTTGATCTCGATCGCATCGCCGCTTCGCAGCGAGAATGCGCGTCCGCCGTCCACGCTCAGCAGCACCGGCTTGTAGCTGTCCTTTTCCGTCTGCACGGTGATCACGCGCTCGGGCGAGAGAACGTAGGAATTTGCGTGGATGCTGTGCGCACAGATGGGCGAGACGATGAAATTGCGCGCCGTCGGCTC
>JAZLIU010000194.1:0-2981 GCA_045617565.1 Oscillospiraceae bacterium | reverse complement strand
CTCGGCTCCAACAAGGCAACCGAGGACAGCATAAAGCTCTTCCCCCGCAGCTGCACCGAGGTCGCCGAGAAGATCAGCGCGATCCTATGCGAGGCCTCCGGCAAGCAGATCGAAGCCATGGTCTACGGCGACGGCGCCTTCAAGGATCCCGTCGGCAAGATCTGGGAGCTGGCGCCCCCCGTCGTTTCTCCCGGCTACACAAGCGGTCTTGTCGGCACGCCCAACGAGCTCAAGCTCAAGTACCTCGCGGACAACGATTTCAGCGACCTCAAGGGCGAAGCGCTCAAGAAAGCCATCGAGGAGCGTATCCGTGCCAAGGGCAGCGAGAGCCTCGTGGGCAATATGGCGTCTCAGGGCACGACGCCCCGCCGCCTGACCGACCTGATCGGCTCGCTGTGCGATCTGACCTCCGGCTCCGGCGACAAGGGCACGCCCATCGTCTATATCCAGGGCTACTTCGACAACTACACCAACGAGTGAGGCAGAGAGGACTGCCAAACGGCACATCCGTATAAGGACGCTTTTTTGAAATACAAAAACACGCCGAAGGAGGAAATCAGATTTCTCTTCGGCGGGTATTTTTTTATCCGGAAAACTGAGATTTGTATTTTAAAAGAATTTCTCGCACAGACGCGCGAATGCATTCCTGTTACTCATCAGAGCCGGATGGCTGCCGTGTTCGAAAATATGAACCGCACAGTCATTCACTTCAGAACTGATCTTGGAAAACAGGTCTTCATAGTGACCTGCGGGGAACATTTCATCCTCCGCGCTGCCGGTCAGCAATAATTTCGGCTGAAGTGCAGAAAGCGGACGGTGAAGGAAGCTTCCGATTTTTTCGGCATGACTGACCACGGCCTCCGTATCAGCATCAACGACCTGCTCCCAATCGTCACCGTGCGTTTCTTTCTGCATCAGGCGAAAGCCTTCTATCTGTTTGGCATAGCTGCGTCCGGCGCGAATTTGCTCCGTAATGGAAGCATCGGCTCGTATTCCCTCAAAACTATCCGCCGCAACCGCGTTTACCAACTCGGGATACTCTAACGCCAGATTCAGCGCGGCCAACGCGCCCCCACTGCACCCGATCACGTTGACTTTGCGCAATCCCAGATGCTTCAGAAGCGCCGCTGCCTGCTCACCCCAGCTATACCACAGATCTGTCGGCCATTTTGCCAATCGCTCAGACTGCCCGCAGCCGAGGAAATCCATACGGATAACGGTATTCTTTTCCGAAAACAGCGGGACGATCGGATCAAACATTTTGCTTGAGGCAGTGTTCCCGTGCAGCAGCAGAAGCGGTTTTCCGGTTCCTGCTATCGTGAAAAACAACCGTTTATTTTCAAAATCAAAATAGCTCATTATGCGTCTCCTCAAAACATCCTTATCGGACTGTCGCGAAAGGGCAGTCCTCTTTTTATGCGCAAGGCCGTGTTATGTTAACCGTTCGGCACGTCGCGCATAGAGAGCGAAATGCGGTGCTTTTTCTCGTCCACGTCGAGCACGATGACCTTGACGATGTCACCCACGGCGACGACCTCGCTGGGGTGCTTGATGAAGCGGTCGCAGACCTTGGAGATGTGCACCAGTCCGTCCTGATGCACGCCGATGTCCACGAACACGCCGAAGTCGATGACGTTGCGCACCGTGCCGGTGAGCACCATGCCGGGCTTCAAGTCCTTGATATCCAGCACGTCGGTGCGGAGGATGGGGGCGGGCAGCTCATCGCGCGGGTCGCGCCCGGGCTTTTGCAGCTCTTTGGCGATGTCGCGCAGCGTCGGCACGCCAACGCCGCATTCCTGCGCTGCTTTTTCCGCGCCGTAAGCGTCGAGTTTGGCGGAAAGGTCATTTAGCGCACCGTTTTTGAGTGCCTTCTTATCATATCCGAGGACTTCCAGTAGCTTCTCGGCGGCGTCGTAGCTTTCGGGATGCACGCCCGTGTTGTCGAGCACGTTTTTGCTCTCCGGCACGCGCAGGAAGCCCGCGCACTGTTCAAATGCCTTGGGGCCGAGCTTGGCGACTTTCAAAAGCTGTTTGCGCGTGGTGAATACGCCGTTTTCCTCTCGGAACGCCACAATGTTCTTCGCGATTGTGCCGTTGAGTCCCGCCACGCGCGTGAGCAGTGGGGCAGAGGCTGTGTTGAGATCGACGCCGACGGCGTTGACGCAGTCCTCGACGACGCCGTTGAGGCTTTCATCAAGCCGCTTCTGCGGCATATCGTGCTGATACTGTCCCACGCCGATCGCCTTGGGGTCGATTTTCACCAGCTCGGCAAGCGGGTCCTGCAAGCGGCGGGCGATGGACACGGCAGAGCGGAGATTGACATCGAACTGCGGGAACTCCTCGGCGGCGAGTTTGCTGGCGGAGTACACGGACGCGCCCGCTTCGCTCACGATCATATAGGAAACGCCGCTTCCGACCTCGCGGATCAGCTCGACGGTCATCTGCTCGGTCTCGCGCGAGGCGGTGCCGTTGCCGATGGCGATGTGGGCGACGCCGTGGCGGCGGATCATTTTCGAGAGATTGGCGATGGCGTCCTTTTTCTGCTTCTCGCCGAATGTCGGATAGACCACCGTGGTGTCGAGCACCTTGCCCGTACCGTCCACCACCGCGACCTTGCAGCCGTGGGAGTAGCCGGGGTCGAGCCCCATCGTGACGCGGCCCTTGACGGGCGGCTGCATCAAAAGCGGCTTTAGGTTGAGGGCGAACATCTTGATCGCGCCTTCGGCGGCATCGTCGGTCAGCGCACCGCGGATCTCATTGATGAGTGACGGCAGCAAAAGGCGCGTCCACGCATCGTCTGCCGCGGCGCGGACAAAATCCATCGCCGCGCTGCCGGGTTTGAGCACGGCGCGGCGCAGCGCGGGGAGCGATACGCCCTCGTCCAGCTCCACGCGCACCTTGAGGAATTCTTCCTTTTCGCCGCGGTTGACGGCGAGCACCTGATGCCCCTGCAATTTAGAAAGCGGACTGCGGAAATCGTA
>JAZLIU010000193.1:0-3028 GCA_045617565.1 Oscillospiraceae bacterium | reverse complement strand
ACAAGGCTGAAACAAGTTTCAACCTGTCAGAGAAATGCCGTTTTTCTCGCCGCTGATGCGGCAACCGAAAAACATGGCGCTTATGACCACCCCTTTAATGATTGTTTTGTGCCCGAACACACAGCAGAAAGGAATGGTCATAATTATGGCAAGAGGAAAACGCCTGCGCCGCACGTTTGCCCGTCGGCTTCGCCGCGGGACGAAAAGCGCACCGCGGGTAAGTGACAGCCGCGGGAAACGGGAGCAGACAAGTCCGCCGCAGCCGGGTTATGTGCAGGCGGTGATTTGCGGCATTTTGTTCGTCGCACTCATCGCACTCAAGCTCGTCATGCCGGGCAACCTCGGCGCGGTGCGCGAGACGCTGGCGCAGTGGCTGGTGCGCGACGCCGACTTTGTTTCGGCGTTTTCCGCCGTCGGGCGCGCGGTGTCGGGCGAGGGCGGCATCGCCGACTCGCTCTCCGACGCCTATGTTGCGGTGTTTGGCGGAAATGAGACGAAAGAGGTCTCGGGCGACCTCATCGGCGTGGAGATTTCGGGCGACGAGGCGAAAACGCTGCTTGCGCAGCGGGGGCTGCCGGAATTTGCCGACGCGCAGCAGCACATTTTAGGCTTCGACTATGTGTCTCCGCTCACGGGAGAAACGACTTCGCCGTTCGGCTGGCGCGAGCACCCGACGACGGGGGAGGAGACCTTCCACTATGGCGTTGACCTCGCAGCCGACGAGGGCACGGACATCGCCTGCTTTGCCGACGGCACGGTGGGCGTCGTGGGCGACAACGTGGAGCTTGGCAAATACGTGACCGTCAACCACGAAAACGGCATTTCCACGCTCTACGCCCATTGCAGCGCCGTCAAGGTCAAGTCCGGCGCGGAGGTGAAAAAGGGCGAGACGGTTGCTTGCGTCGGCAGTACCGGCAACGCCACGGGTGCGCACCTCCACTTTGAGATCCACGACGGAAAGGAGTATCTGAACCCTGTCTATTATCTCTGAGCGCGGCGTGCGCGTGTCGGCGAGCTTCTGGCTGCTGGTGCTTGCTGCGGCGATCGTTTCACCTGCGCAGGTGGTCTTGAGCGTGCTGCTCGCCGCGTTTGCCCATGAGTGCGGACATTTTGCAATGCTGCGGCTCTTTCACATCCCTGTCGAGGGACTGCGCCTGACGGCGCTTGGCGCGGTTTTGTACGCGAAAGGGGCGCAGCGACTCTCCTATGGGCGCGAGCTGCTCGTGACGCTCGCGGGACCCGCCGCCAATCTCCTCTGTGCGCTTCTTGCCGCGCTGCTCGCACGGGGCACACAGCAGGGGGCGTTCTATGTTTTCGCGGGCGCGAACGTCGTTCTGTGCGCTTATAATCTGCTGCCGATCCAACCGCTCGACGGCGGGCGGGCGCTGTACCTTGCGGCGGCGTTTTTCTTCGGTCCCATGGTCGGCGACGCGGTGGCGGCGGTGGTCGGGACGGCGTGCGCGCTGTCGCTTTTGGTGCTCGGCATCTATTTGAGCGTGGTATCGGGCAGCGGGATGTTCTTCCTGCTCGCGGCATTTTCGCTCCTTTGGGGTGCTTTGCCGCAACTTGCACTTGCGAAAAATGCCGTAAAAGTGTAAAATACACGGGATGGGCGAAAAACGCCTGTCCCGTGTATTTTTGGGAGGTCTTTTATGGATCAGAAACTCGAACGCATCCTGCCGCGCGTGCAGAAGCCTGCGCGCTACGTCGGCGGTGAATATAACGCCGTGATGAAGGACAAAACAAAGGTGGATACCCGCGTCGCGTTTTGCTTCCCGGACACCTATGAGATCGGCATGTCCAACCTCGGCATGCGCATCCTCTACGGTGTGATGAACAACATGGAGGGCGTGTGGTGCGAGCGCTGCTTCGCCCCCTGGGGCGACATGGAGGAGGAGATGCGCAAGGCGAACATCCCGCTCTACGCGCTCGGGTCCTTTGACCCGATCAAAGACTTTGACATCATCGCCTTTTCCGTCGGCTACGAGATGGCGTTTCCCGCCATTTTGAATATGCTCGACCTCGCGGGCGTGCCCATTCGCTCCGCCGACCGCCCGGGCCTCACGCCGCTCGTCATCGCGGGCGGCACGGCGATGTATAACGCAGAGCCCATGGCGGACTTCATCGACCTCGTCTCGCTCGGCGAGGGCGAGGAACTGACGGTGGAGATCATCGAACTCTACCGCAAAGCCAAGCGCGAGGGTTGGGACAAGCGCCGCCTTCTGCGCGAAGCGTCCCACCTTGACGGCGTATATATCCCGAGCCTTTATGACGTTTCTTACAACGACGACGGTACGGTGAAAGCCATCACGCCGAAAGACGGCGCGCCGAGCGTCGTCACCAAGCGCATCATGCGCAACATGGACGAAGCGTACTATCCCAGTAAAACCATCGTGCCGTCCACCGAGATCGTGCAGGACCGCCCCGCGCTGGAGCTGTTTCGCGGCTGCATCCGCGGCTGCCGCTTCTGTCAGGCGGGCTACGTTTACCGCCCCGTGCGCAACCGCTCGAAAGACCTGCTGGTGCGCTACGCCAAGGAAACCATCGAGGATTCCGGCTATCAGGACATGACGCTCTCGTCGCTCTCAACCTCCGACTATCCGATGCTCGTGGAGCTGTGCGACGATTTAGAGCCGCTGTGCGAGCAGAGGCATCTCAACCTCGCGCTGCCGTCTCTTCGCGCGGACAATTTCTCCATGGCGCTGATGGAGCGGCTGCAAAAGGGCCGCAAGACGGGTCTTACTTTTGCCCCCGAAGCGGGCACGCAGAGGCTGCGCGACGCGATCAACAAGAACGTCACGGAGGAAGATTTACTCACCTCCTGCCGCCGCGCGTTCGCCGGCGGCTACAACGCGGTCAAGCTCTACTTCATGCTCGGCCTGCCGACGGAGACGGGCGAGGACGTGCTGGGCATCGCAGACGTTGCCGCGCACGTCATGCACGCATGGCGTGAGAGTGCGGTCAACAAGAGCCGCGGTGTGCGCATCACCGTTTCCACATCCTGCTTCGTCCCGAAGCCGCATACGCC